>CADDZN010000111.1 GCA_902812375.1 bacterium
GTGTAGGAGAGATGACGGATACGCCGGACCGGCTCGGCGAAATGATCGAGCGCGCCAAAGTGCTCGGCCCGTGTGAGACGATGCGGTCGGGGAGTCTCGCAATGGCGCTTGGAGCGCCGACGCGACGCGCGAATCCGGCGGGACCGGAAGACACTACGCGCCCGTGGTGGTCGCAGGCTGACGGAGTTTCCTGAGGAAATCATGACAAAACTTTTCTACGACAAGGATGCGGACGTCGCGCGCCTCGCGGGACGACGAGTCGCAATCGTTGGCTACGGCAGCCAGGGACACGCGCACGCTCTCAACCTGAGAGAGAGCGGAGTAGACGTCGTGGTTGGATTGCGCGAGGACTCGCCCAGTCGTGACGTCGCGAGCGCGGCAGGGCTTGCGGTCGCGACTGTCGACGAGGCGGCCGCGCAATCGCAGATCACGATGATCCTTACTCCCGACACCGGACAGGCGCGACTCTACTGCGATCACATTCGACCGCATCTCGTGCCCGGCAAAACATTGATGTTCGCGCACGGGTTCAACATCAGGTTCGGCCAGATAGTCCCGCCGGAAGGCGTAGATGTCAGCATGGTCGCACCCAAGGCGCCCGGACATAGAGTGCGGGAGGTGTTCCAGCAAGGCGGTGGTGTCCCGGCGCTGGTGGCGATTTATCGCGATGCATCGGGTCACGCGCTCGACGACGCGCTCGCGTACGCCAAAGCGCTTGGCTCGACTCGCGCTGGAGTGCTGACCACGACATTCGAGGAAGAGACCGAGACCGACCTGTTTGGCGAGCAGGCGGTGTTGTGCGGAGGAGTCTCCGCCCTGGTGAAAGCCGCATTCGAGACGCTGGTCGATGCGGGTTATCAACCGGAGGTCGCTTACTTCGAGTGCATGCACGAGCTCAAGCTGATCGTGGATCTCATGTACCAGGGCGGTCTCAACTACATGCGCTACTCGGTGTCGGACACCGCCGAATATGGCGACTACGTAGCGGGGCCGCGCATCGTCGACGAGCGCACGCGTCAAGTGATGCGCGACTTGCTCGGCAACATTCGCGACGGGTCGTTCGCGAGGGAGTGGATCGCCGAGAACGATGCCGGCCTGCCGGAATTCAAGCGGACGCGTGCTCGGGAAACCAAACATCGCATCGAGGATGTCGGTCGTTCGCTGCGCAGGATGATGACGTTCGTGAACGCGAAGGAAGTCGTGCCGGGCGCGGCGAGCGCATGAGCGCGGGGCGCGAGATGCGGGACGCGGGATGCGGGACGCGGGACGCGGGATGCGGCGTCGGGGGCGACGATGATCGGGTGCGCATTTTCGACACTACCCTCCGCGATGGAGAGCAGGCGCCTGGGTGTACGATGACGCTCGAGGAGAAGCTTGCCGTCGCGCGTCAGCTCGCTCGGTTGCGGGTGGATGTCATCGAGGCTGGATATCCGGCGGCATCGGATGGCGATTGGACGGCGGTGCACCAGATCGCGCGTGAGGTGGGCGGAGCTGACGGACCAACTATTTGCGGACTCGCGCGCGCCACGGAGCGGGACATCGAGCGCTGTTGGACGGCCGTCGAGCCAGCGAACAGTGCGCGCATCCATATTTTCCTCGCGACGTCCGACATCCACATGAAGCACAAGCTCGGGATGACGCGCTCGCAGGTCGTGGCAGCCGCGGCTGCCGCCGTGTCGCATGCGCGCTCGCTCGGTGCCCAAGTCGAGTTCTCCGCGGAAGATGCCGCGCGTACTGACACCGAGTTTCTGTACGAGGTACTTGGTGTCGCACTCGAGTGCGGAGCCGCGACACTCAATGTGCCGGACACGGTTGGGTATTCGACGCCCGACGAGTACGGTGCATTGGTGGCTGGAGTCCGCGCGAACGTTCCGGGAATCGAGCGCGCGACGGTGTCAGCGCACTGCCACGACGACCTGGGGCTTGCGGTGGCGAATACGCTCGCCGCGGTGCGGGCGGGCGCTCGTCAGGCGGAGTGCACGATCAATGGTATCGGTGAGCGTGCCGGGAACGCGGCGCTCGAGGAGATTGTGATGGCGTTGCACACGCGCCGCCAGTTCTTCGGCGTGCACACGAATATTGAAACGCTCGAGCTCGGACGCGCCTCGCGTCTCGTCTCGGAATGTATTGGTGTCGACGTTCCACCGAACAAGGCGATCGTCGGGGCCAACGCGTTTGCTCACGAGGCCGGCATCCATCAGGATGGCGTGCTCAAGCACCGCCTGACCTACGAGATCATGAACGCCGAGATGGTCGGGTGGGACGGCGTGGGTCTCGTGCTGGGCAAGCATTCAGGCCGTCACGCATTACGCGCGAAAACGCGGGCGCTGGGTTACGAGCTCAGCGAGGAAGAGCTGGCGCTGGTGTTTGCGCGCTTCAAGGAGCTCGCCGACCGAAAGAAAAATCTCGACGAGCGGGATATCCACGCGTTGATGACGGAGCGGTCGGTGGAAGACCGCTTTTCGGCTATTGAGCTCGAATCATCATAACTGGATGCCATCACGCACCCGGTGATTTGAGACTGATGGTGAAAGTGGAGCCCTGTCCGAGCGTACTCACGACCGTAAGATCGCCGTCCATCTTGCGAGCCAGGCTGCGGCTGATCGCGAGGCCAAGGCCAAATCCCCTTTGTATGCCGGCACCCGCGCTCGTCGAACCAGGAACCTGAACGAAAGCGTCGAAGATTTGCTCGAGGTGGTCCGGCGGAATTCCCTTGCCGGTATCGGTGACGTTGATGAGGACGCATTCGCGCGTCGTGGTGCACGACACCGTCACGCGGCCACCCTTCGGCGTGAACTTCACCGCATTTGTCAACAGATTGAGAAGGATCTGCTGCAGACGATCCGGATCCGCCACTACCTTCGTGTCCGATGTGCATTGCTGACGCTCATAAGTCAGTCCGGCCTGCTCGATGCGGATGCCGATCAACGCCTCTGTCTGCGCCAGCACCGTCGCAACGTCCACCGTCTTCATGTCGAAGCGGGCAACCTCACCCGCTCTCAGACGAGTGAAGCTCAGGATGTCGTCGATGAGGCCGAGTACGTATTCGCTCGCCTTCTTCATGCGCTCGACATCGTGGCGCTGCTCCGCGCTCAGCTCACCGCGAATCCCCATCAACAAGAGATCGCAGTAGCCGGAGATCGAGCCGATGGGGGTGCGCACGTCGTGCGACATCATCGACAGCATCGCGGAGTTCGCCCGATTCGCCTCCTCGGCGCTTCGCTTGGCGCGGACGATCTCGTCCTCCCATTTGCGGCGCTCGCGCAGACGCATGAACACGCAGTCGTAAACCATCGAGCTATCTTCTTCGCGTTTCGCGATGTTAGCCAGGACTGCAACGTCGCCGCCGTCAGCGCACCGAAGCGTGAGGAAGAGCTCCTCGACGGGGGTCTGGAGTTTTAGCATCGGCAGCAGATGGGTCTGGTAAAAAATGCGGCTGGACACGGTGAGCAAAGTCTCGAAGCGCTGTCCGACGACGGAGTCGCGAGGGAGGCCCAGCGTATCGGCGAGCGTAGCGTTGACGCTCAGCACAACGCCGTCGTCGCCGAAGGTGAGAAACCCACAGGGAGCCCGGTCAAGTACGTCCAGCATTCCCTGAACTTACCCTGTCAGCTCCTCCGTGTTGATACCAGTGACCGCCGCCGATGATGCGTTACCGGCAACGCCCGCCCGCGACAGGTAAGTCCTGATTGCGGCGATGGTTTCTTCCGGGTGGCTCATATGGGGGCAGTGCCCCGTGGCCTGAAGGTGATGAAACTCGCTACCGCGGAGCTGCTGATGCACGAACTCGCCGACCGCGGTCGGCGCGATGATATCGTCCGAGCATTGAAGCACGAGCGCTGGGACGTCGACTTTGGCCAGGTCCAAACGATTGTCGGCGAAGAAGGTTGCTTCGGCGAAGCGACGCGCGATCACCGGATCGGTCGAGCAGAAGCTGTCGGTCAGCTCGCCAGCGAGCTCGGGGCGGTCGGGATTCTTCATGATCGCCGGCGCCAGATAATTCGCCCAGCCGATGTAGTTCTTGTCCATGGTATCGAGCAGCTCCTCGATGTCTTTCCGCTCGAATCCGCCCACATAGGGAGAATCATTGATGTAGCGCGGCGATGGGCCAATGAGAATGAGGTGCGCGAAGCGTGACGGCTCCCTAATGGCGGCAAGCACGCCAATCATGCTGCTCACGGAGTGTCCGACGAAGATGACGTCCTCCAGGTCGAGGGCGTGGCACACATCAAGGACGTCCTGTGCGTAGCCGCTCAGGGTGGAGTAGCGCCTTTCGTCGTACGCGGCGAGGTCGGACTTTCCTGAGCCGACGTAATCGAATAACACGATGCGATGGTCATCGGCGAAGGCTGGCGCAACGAAGCGCCACATATTCTGGTCGCAGCCGAAACCGTGCGCAAAGAGCATCGGTTGGCTACCTTGCCCGAAAACCTTGACGTTATTCCGGACCATGATGTCTTTCATTGCTACCTCAAATACGGAAACAAAGTGTCGTGTGTCGGTTGAATCCTCTTCTCCAATGCAGGGTTCATTCCTGACCCATTCGGCGGCGCTCGCGGCGAAGACGGTTGCTTCAGTTTTCGCGATCGTTTTGCTCGCGTTGCCAGTTGGGACGGTGGCGGCGCAGGCGACTACGGTCCCAGAAGAGCGTCTCGCCGCGCGCGAATGGTTTCGCAACGCCGGCTTCGGGATGTTCATCCATTGGGGCGTCTATTCCCAGCTCGGCGCCGGCGAATGGGTGATGCAGAACAAGGCGATTCCGGTAACGACTTACGAGTGGCTCGCGTCGGAATTCAATCCGATCAAATTCGACGCGCACGAATGGGTATCGTTGGCCAAGGCTGCTGGGGTCCGATACATCACGATCACCTCGCGCCACCATGACGGCTTCTCGATGTTCCGGACGAAGGCGACGCCCTACAACATTGTCGACTGGACTCCGTTCAAGCGCGATCCGATGAAGGAGCTGGCGGACGAATGTCATCGCCAGGGCATCAAGCTCTTCTTCTACTACTCGCAGTTGGATTGGCACAACCCGGACTACTTCCCGCGGGGGAGAACGGGACACGCGACTGGTCGGCCGGAGAGTGGCGACTGGGATCGATACATAGCGTTCATGAATCAGCAGCTCACCGAGCTGCTCACCAACTACGGACCCATCGGCGGCATCTGGTTCGACGGCATGTGGGACAAACCCGACGCCGATTGGCATCTCGCTGATATGTACGCCCTCATTCATCGCCTGCAACCGGCAGCGCTGATCGTTCCGAATCATCATGGCGTGCCACTTCCAGGCGAAGACGTGCAGACGTTCGAGCAGGATTTGCCGGGCGCCAACACCGCGGGTTTCAACACGACGACGATCGGCACGCTCCCGCTCGAGACGTCGCTCACGATGAACAAGTCGTGGGGCTTCAACATCACGGACACTTCATGGAAGTCAGTCCCGGAGATCATCGGCTATCTCGTGCGCGCGGCGGGGAGCGATGCGAATCTCTTATTGAACATTGGGCCGAGGCCGGACGGCACGATTCAGCCTGAGGCTGCTCAACGTTTGCGCGCGGTCGGACAGTGGTTGCAGACGTATGGGACATCGATTTACAACACGCGTGGTGGTCCGATTTCGCCGAGGCCGTGGGGTGTGGCTACTCAACGCGGCGACACTGTGTTTGTGCACGTGCTGGATTGGCGTGATCGACTGCTCGCGATCCCGCTCGTCGGACGACGTGTGGTGAGGGCTACGATGTTGGGTGGCGACGGTGCTCTGGAATTCAGCCAGACACCTCAAGGCCTGAGTCTGGTCTTGCCGAAGAGTGACGCGACTGTTCCGGACCGCGTGATCGTGCTCAGGATCTCGACCTCTCGCCAATGAAGTAACCGACTTAGACTGGAGTTTGCTTCCTGAGACGTTGTTTGGAAGAGCCGCGCGGCCTGCCTCCCTTTGCCCCGTTCCTTCGTGCCGCACTAACCTTGGCGGGAAACATGAGGCATGCACCATAGTGCGCGATTTTATTCCGGTAGCCGCGGGTGGTAACTCATTCGGGACCTAGTTCGCCCGCGCGCCCTCGAAGCGATCGTACGTAATCGCCCGCGGCAGCCCGCGCTCGTTCCGCAGAATGTTGACCGGCTCCCAGTACGCGCGATCGATCAGGTGATCGTGATCGATCGGAATGAGCGGCGATAAATCGCCCGTCGGCCAATGGAGAAACAGTTCCGTTCCTTTCTTCACGAACACGAGCGTTGCGTTCGGCTGGTAGAAGTTGGCGGGGAACGTGAACTCGAGACCATCGAGCGCCAGCGAGTCGGCGGGAATCAAGGGCGTTCGCACAGCGAACTGCTTGTAAGGCAAACCCAGAACGATCGAAGCGACATCGTAGCCGATGTCGGTGGTGACGGACGAGTAGATATTGCTCAAGGCGACCACCGTCAGATCTTCGCGCGGCAGGTAGAGCACGAACGATGCGAACCCCGGCGACCTACCATTCATATAGTACGTGAGCTCGCCGAACCTCGGGCTTTGCCGGCGAAACCAGCCGAACCCAACAGGCGGCAACGTATCCAGCACGGCTGCACGCGAATCGTGACCGAGCAGCCCATCGTGAAAGAGCGAATCGACGAATCGCGCGACGTCGCGGGCAGTGGTGCAGGCCGATGCGTTGCCAGCCTTCGCGGTCCAGTGAATTTGTGGAGCGGTAACGAGACCGGTGACGCCGTCAGGCGCATAACCATGGGCCGCGTCGGCCGTGCAGGATTTCACGTCGTCATCAAGGGCGGAATGGCTCATCCCGGCCGGCTTGAAGAGCAGGCGCCGCATCGCGTCGGGAAATGAGAGGCCGGACTTTCTCTCGATGATGAGTGCCAGGACGTTGAACGCCGAGTGTTCTTCGTGGAGATATTTGGTGCCAGGCTCGAACAGGAGGGTGTCGTTGGCAATGAATGCGACGAGACTCGCGGGCGTCTGTGGCCGCTGGAGAATCGAATCGTAGTCCGCGCGCGCGTTAATGTCCGAGAGTCCCGATCGCATCTCGAGCAGATTGCGAACCGTGATGCGATCGCCTCCGCGAATCGATGGCACGATCTCACTGACTTTCGTATCGAGCGAGAGCTTGCCCTGATCGACGAGCCGCATCACCGCGGCCGCGGTGAGTTGCATCGACATCGACGCGAGGTGAAATCGCGTGTTGGACGTGATCGGCCGGTGATGCTCGCGATCCGCCTCGCCAAAACTTCTCTCGTAGATCACCTTCGAGCCCCGGCGTACGAGGATCTGTCCCGAGAAGTTGTTGGTCGCGACGTAAGATTGGACGTAAGCGTCGATCGCCGGAGTGAGCGCGGTTTGTTGCGCGCTCACGCTGGTGCCGGACAGGAAAAGCAGGACAAGGAAGTAGCGCATCACCCAATTTAGCACTCGGCGTTCATTCCTTCGATGTGGGGGCATTCTGAAGCGCGTTCACGAGCGCTCCTTTCTTCCCTGGCCGCTCGTCACCCCACAACAGCAGCAACGCCAGAATACCGTACGTCGGTAGATGTCCCACCAGCTCACGCCAGCCCAAAAAGGGAAGCGTGAGGTTGAATGGAACGAGCGTCACGATGATGACCAGGCGGACGTACGCTCCCGTGATCAGTATCAGGCCGAGCAGCAGCTCCACAGTGCCCGCGATCAACAAGAATTTTGTGTCGTCAATCCCACCGAGGCCGATATATGGAAAGAAGTTGAAGTGATGCTCCGACAGAAACGCGAGACCCATCGGGATATTCCACAGCTTCTCGGTGAACGCGACAACCATGATCCCAATTCCGAGCGAGATTCGGAGCGCGGGCACGGCCCAGGGCACGAGCAACGCAACGGGCTTGTTCAACTGCTCCAGTGCCATGTCGAACGCCAGTGGTCCTCGTCCCATCACAAACAGAAAGAAAGCGACGCCAAGAATTTCGGTGTGCTCGATCAACCGCAGCGGTCCAAAAACAAATATCCCGACTAGCCAGGTGATCCCGAGCGCGGTCGCAGCCGGACGCGCGAGCGCGCCGTAGATAAAGCTCAGGGCAATAGCGATCTCAATCATTCCCAGAACTCCGCCGAGTAGATTGACGGGTAGCTCGAGATTGGGGATGAAGAGTTGTCTGCCCACTCCGCTCACCAGAAGCGTAACGCCCATGTGCACTCCGATCACGAGCGGCATCCACGTGAGGAGCCGGACGTAATTCTCCCAGGGCATTCCGAGTGCGATTGGGCCGGGCACGAAGTTTCGTCGGCCGCGAACCCGCCATACTATGGTGGCCAGGGCGGTGATCCCAACCGCGGTAGCGATAGGTATCAGGCTATTCGGCGAGGCCCAGGTGTCGAATTGAACCGGGAAGTTGGCTTCGTCGGTGAACCATCGCTCGTGGAGGACCATGACCGCAGAAGTTACGTTGCTGGGGATGAAACGTGAACGAATGGGGCCGATTCATTTTTTCAATGCCCTGGCACCGATTTGGTCCTTTCAACAGCATTGCTATCGAGCGGGACGGGAATTCCTGGACTCAGAGCCGCCAGGAATCCCATAAAACCTTGAGGTGTCCCACCTTATAGCAACGGCCCTCTCATTGCAGGAGCTCTGCAATGTCACCCTTTGCCCGCCCAAATCGTAGGTATTTCATGGCCGATCTCTTCACTCGCACGACCTCTCCGGATGTCGTCAACGGCAGTCGTTTTGGGCGCAATGGAAGCCAACCTTCCCATGGGCCGTCGCTGAATGGCAATGGCACGTCGCCTGCGCGACCAGCATGGCTCGGGCGCGTGGCGCACTACTGGAACACCTACGCGCCATTCCGGAATCCCTTCTCGAGAGGAAGTCAAAACAATCTCGACGACGACGGAGATGATGAGAGCGGCGTCCACGCAATAACTCGGCGCACCGACTACTGGTTCAATCGCGAGCTCGCCCAGCTCGAGCAGGAGGCGAAGCAGCTCGCGGCCGATTGGGCAGAGAAGGGACTGCCACGCCACGACGTCGAGCGCGTGGGCGTTCTCGAGCCCGAACAAGTGCTTGGCATGAAGTGTCTCGAGCTCTTTCGGCAGTGGCACAAACGAGTTCGCACGAGGATGCAGGATCATATCCAGATCGCGAGCACCAATCTCAACCGACTAATTGGCGAGTCGCGCGCGGAAGTGAATGCGCTCGAGACTTCCGCGAATGAGCGCAACGATGCGCGAGCGCAGATCGAGACGCTCGAGCAGTACAAGGAGTCAGATCCGGCGCGAGTCGGGTACGATCGCATCTTCAAGAG
>CADDZN010000112.1 GCA_902812375.1 bacterium
GAAGACACTTATCTACCAAACGGGCTGCAACGGGCCTACCGCTTCCCGAACGCCACAAGCGTTGCCGCAATGGAGAGCTCGGTTTACTACGACAACCCGTTCTTCGTTCTCGACAATCCGGGGAATCGCAGCGAGCTTGGCCGGTCTGTCTCGAACCTGAATATCGGCTACACACCATTCGACTGGCTCAACGTAAGTGAGACGCTGGGCGCTGATTACTACAACGATTGGCGGCTCGAATCGCTGCCGCTTACGTCCGGAAATGATCCGGTTGGGAACGTAACCCGTAACGACATCAATAACCTCGAGATCGATCACAACTTGATCGCGACGGCCAAGCATACGTTCGGGACGAACACGGATCTCACATTAACCGTCGGTCAGAACCTCAACTCGCGTCGGCTTCGCCAGACTTACGCCTTTGGCGAGCAGCTCATTGCGCCGACGCCGTACAACATTCAGAACACGATCACTCCATTCGTCCAGGAGTACCGGGCACTTCGTCATATCGAAGCGTACTTCGGTCAGGTGGAAGCAAGCCTGTTCAACCAGCTTGTCGTCAACCTCGGTCTCCGCAACGACGGTTTCTCCACGTTCGGCAGCGCGCACCCGCGGGCAAACTACCCGAAGGCAAGCGCGGCTTGGACTTTCAGCAATTTGCTGGGTCGCAATGGGACCGGTATCCTGTCCTACGGCAAGCTGCACGTCGCGTACGGCGAGACGGGCAAAGAGCCGCCCGCGTATGCCGCTATCACTGCGTTGAGCTCCACCGCTCGCTTCGGACTCGGCGGATATGGCGACTTACTGAAGTCCGGAATCAACGGACAGGGTGCCTTGTCGACGAGCACTACCCTTGGCAATCCGGACCTCCGTCCGGAACGGAATAGGGAAACCGAGCTCGGCGCTGATCTGGCGTTCGTCAACAACAAGATTGATATGTCGCTGACCGGCTACAACAAGCGCGGGTCGGATATCATTCTCGCGGCGCCAATCAATGCTTCGCAGACTGGATCGACTCAACAGATTCTCAACGCGGCAAGCATCCGGAACAAGGGTGTTGAGCTAACACTCAACCTCCACCCTATCCAAGCAGCTAATACCGCCTGGGATTTGGGTTTCCAGTTCGGTAGAAACCGCGGGACAGTGTTGAGTCTCAACGGTGCTCAATTCATTAATTACACCACCGAAGGGTTCACCGGCGCGATCGGAACTTCCGCAGTTGGGTTTGCTCCGGGCGTAATTCAGGGAACAGACTTCGCCCGCTGCGGGCGCGGAATTACCAATCTCGTTGTCCCGGGGATTGGCACTGTAGCGGATCTTGACGCGCTCTGCGCATCGAGTACGCCCGGCTACACCAAGGGCGCGCTTTTCCTCGGTCCCGACGGTTTGCCCGTTCCCGATCCGACATCGAGGATCATTGCGGACCCGAATCCGAAATACACGATGTCCTACACGACCAACTTCCGCTGGAACAAGCTTTCCTTGTCCGGATTACTCGATGTGCGGAAGGGTGGCAGCGTTTGGAACGGTACGCGCGGAGTCCTGGACTTCTTCGGAACCGGTAAGGACACCTACGCGCGTACCATGACGAACGGCCAATACGGCGTTAACTACGCTACCGACGTTTATCCGACGACGGCGGGCCCCGGAAAGGACGTGATTCCCTTCACGTCGCCGACGGCCTGGCAGGACTGGTTCCTCGATAACGGTGGTGGGTTCGGGCCGGTTGGCGCGCAATTCGTGGAAGACGGAAGCTTCGCCAAACTGCGCGAGCTCTCTCTCACCTACACGCTCGACAATCCATTCGTGAGGAACGCGACCGGCTTCTCTGCTTTGGACATCCGAATTGCCGGACGGAATCTCAAGACATGGACGAAATACTCCGGATTTGATCCTGAGGTCAATCTCGGCGGCGCCGAGTTCCTGACGCAGGGTCTGGATTATTTCATCAATCCACCGACGAGATCTTTCGTGCTCTCGTTCAGCCTATCTCGCTAGACAACTACGGAGATTATTGAAGTGACTACCTATATAAAACATGCTGCGATGCGAATCGCAGCCGCCGCCACGGTGGTGGCCGTCGGGGGGTGCAACTTCCTGACGGGCGGCGAAACCGGAGTTGATCCGAATCGCCCGACAACGGCGACGAACGATCAATACTTCGTCGCCACCCAGGAAAATTTGTGGGCCTATTGGGGCAGCGATCTGGCGCGCGTCGCGGGAATTCTTGCGCAGCAATTTGCCGGCGTCGCCAACCAGTACGGCGCGCTTCAATCGACTTACTCGCACGACGAAACAACCACGAACGGATCACACGCGGCACTCTACACCGGTGGTGGTCTGGTCGATATCAAGAAGCTGCAGACTGGGGCGCGAGCGGTTGGCGACTCGCTCTATCTAGGCATTGCCCAGGTGGAGGAAGGAGCTCTAATGGGAACTGGCGCCGATGTCTTCGGTGACCTTGTCTATTCCCAAGCGCTGCAGGGAATCCCGAACCCGAAGCTGGACGATCAGTTCGCGGTATATGACTCCGTGCAGAAAGTGCTATCGGCAGGCATCACCAACATGAACCTCGATGTCCCGACGAGCGTGGGGCCGGGTGCAGCGGACCTTGTGTACGGTGGCGATCCTGCTCTCTGGACCGCCATGGCTCACACGCTGAAGGCTCGCTTCTACATGCACACCGCGGAAGTAAGAGGGATTCCGGCTTACCAGGCAGCGCTCACTGAGGCGCAGCAGGGAATCAAGAGCGACGCAGGAAATTACGTCGGCGCGTTCACATCGACCGCGTCCGAGACGAACTTCTACTTCCAGTTCCACGGACCAGCGGGACGCGGGGGCGATATCGGAATCGGCGTAGCTCTGGATACCATTCTGCAGCGTCGCAATGACCCTCGCCGCGCTGAGTACTTCAACGTGAAGAGTACAGCTACTCCGACGTGGCTCAGTTCGACGCGTGGTGCTCCTAATTTCCAGCAGCCGTTCGTCACATATGACGAGAACACGCTGATCTGGGCGGAGGCTGCGTACCGCACCGGCGACGAGGCGACCGCGCTCAAGAAGCTCAACGAAGAGCGCGCGAACCACGGCTTGCCAGCGGAAGTCGTCGCTGGGCGTGCGCTCCTCAATGAGATTCTCATCGAGAAGTACATCGCCGATTTTCAGCTCGGCGAAGAAGCCTGGAACGATTACAAGCGAACCTGTACTCCGAACCTCGCTCCGACCGCGCCAGGGACTCCGATTCCGGGCCGGTTGTACTACGACGCTCCGGAGCGGAACACTAATACGAACATTCCGGAGCCAAATACTGGCGTGAACGGTATTCGGAACAAGAACGATCCGCCGAATGCAATCTCGGATGGCACTGGTCAGAAGTGCCTGGGTCAGTTCTAGACAAACGGTACTCTTCGTGTTGAAATATCGGAGCCCAGTCACGGCGACTGGGCTCCGATATTTTTCGGAAGCTGCTTCTCCAACATTGGCGATCACATGAAGTGGAAGGTCGTCGGTAATTTGAATGCGCTTGGTTGGGTCCTTCCGATAGGGCTCTTCGCGCCGCTTGCGTGCACAGCGTACACTCCGTTGCAGATAGGGCAGGCAATGCCAGGTTATAGCGTCCGGGTTACTCTGTCCGACCAAGGCGCGGTCGACCTCGCGCCCAAAATCGGTGCTCGTGCGCGGCGGTTGGAAGGGACGCTGCGGCAGGCTTCCGACAGCGCGATTCTGCTCTCGGTGAGAAGAGTCACTCGCGAAGGGGGCGGCGACGACGTTTACGATTCTCTCGATGTCCGCATCCCGGCGCAGGACATTGCGACGGTCGAGCGGAATCAGACGTCCGTGTCGCACAGCGTTCTAACAGCAGGTGCCATCGTGGCTACCGCGCTTCTCGCAGCCAAGGGAGCCGGAGATATCACGGGCGGGAAGACGGGCGGCCCACCGCCGACTGGGAAGTAATTACCTGATTGCCCCTCGCAGCCCGACAGCCTGGCTTACCAGACGCCGACGCTCGAGCGACTCAGGCTGCTCTCTATCGTGAACCGCACCGCGGAACTGCCGCGGAGTGAAATCGCCTGAGAGACGTAGCTGTCGGTGCCACCGATTCGGCGAGCCGCCAGGCGAATGACGCCCATTTGCCCCTGCAAGCGAGCGGGAATCTCGACCGAGAGATCGTGCGCGGCCGCGACCTGGGTGAAGCGCGTCTGAACTCCGTCATGGACAATGTAGAGTACGACGTCCGCCCAATTATGGTTCTCGACTTCAAGCACCACGACTTCAGGAGTGGCTGCGGGGGTGGGCTCCTCTTCGAGTGAGCGGTGTCGCGTTGCGCAGGCAGTGACAGTTGAGAACAACGCGAAATACGACGCGGCAATAGTTCGATTGACGGTCATTTGTCCTCCCGCTAGTAACGTCGCGGCGCCATGTCGCGGCGGGTAACCCAAATTTGGTGCACCGTTCAGGCCGTCGCTACCCAGCAGCCACTCCGCTGTCCGAAGTTTAGTCGTAGTCCGAGATAGTCAGAGCAAGTTGACACAACTCACTGTCCTGTCTAACTTTGTAGGCTAGTCTGCCCCGGAACGGGCGGCCCCAGAATTACGTTCAGAGCTTAATGCCAACTATCAATCAGCTAGTCCGTCAGAGCCGCCGCGACGTCCAGAAGAAGGAAAAGGCGCCGGCGTTGAAATCAAATCCCCAAAAGCGTGGCGTCTGCACCCGTGTCTACACCACCACTCCGAAGAAGCCGAATTCGGCGCTTCGCAAAGTGGCGCGTGTGAGACTTACGAACGGGTTCGAGGTGACTGCCTACATTCCTGGCGAAGGCCACAACCTCCAGGAGCACTCGATCGTGCTCATTCGCGGTGGTCGCGTGAAAGATCTTCCGGGCGTCCGTTACCATATCGTGCGCGGCTCACTCGACGCATCCGGCGTCAATGGACGCAACAAGAGCCGCTCGAAGTACGGGACCAAGAAACCAAAAACCGGTGGTGCTGCTGCCGGAGGTAAGAAGAAATGAGCCGCCGCAAAAAGTCCATCAAGCGTCCGATTCTTCCTGACGCGCGTTACGATAGCCAGACGGTCTCGAAGTTCATCAATGCCATCATGTATCAGGGCAAAAAGTCCACTGCCGAGCGGATTTTCTACGGCGCGATGGACATCGTCGAGAACAAGACCAGCCAGCCAGGCGTGACGATCTTCAAGCAGGCACTGACCAACCTCAAGCCCGCGGTTGAAGTGAAGAGCCGCCGAGTCGGTGGCGCGACTTACCAGGTTCCAGTCGAAGTTCGTCCCGATCGCCGCACCGCGCTCGCCATGCGCTGGCTGATCACGTTCTCACGCGGACGCAACGAGAAATCGATGTCCGAGAAGCTTGCCGCCGAAGTGATCGCCGCCAGCAAGGGCGAGGGCAACGCGGTAAAGAAGAAGGAAGACACCCACCGCATGGCCGAGGCCAACAAGGCATTCGCGCACTACCGCTGGTAGGCTCAAAGTGAATCGAAAGCCCGCCGGAATTTCCGGCGGGCTTTTTCTTTTTAGCGCGGTGTTGGCTTTCTGGCCCGATCGCCTTTTCTACGCTCCGTGACCTCTCGAGCCTTCCTTCTCCTCTCGGCCGTAGTCGCGATTACGGCAAGGGCTAGCTCAATCAGGCCGTATACCATTGCGACGAACGACAAAAGCGCGATGACGGCGAGTGTTCGCGTCATCGCCGCCGACTGCGTACCCCTTACCACCTCATAGCTGGATAGCGCGACGACGATCGCCGACACGATCGAGATTATCGCCGCGAGTCGGATCGACATTCCCAGATCAACACGCGGCAGCGCCTCCTGCGATTGTTCCGCGGGGGTACTCCGCTCCGCAGCGGTATCGCGCTCAACAGGCGTTGGCCGCTCCGTCGTCAACTTTCCGGTTTGTAGTTCCATGCGTCTCATACTGTCCTCAGCATCATGGTCTGTGCCGCTTGCAGAAGCAAGGAGATGCTGGGCGGATGAGGTTGGGGAGGCCTGAGAGCTCGTCAACTCCAAGCACAGCGGCACGCCGCTAGCAACTGGGATACGCAACCCACTTCAGGAACGCTTATGCCCGCCTCGCGTCCCATCACGCTCTGCGTCGCTCTCGTTGGGTCTCAGCTACTGCTCTCGGCGTGCAGTAATCAGGCGGCGACAGGGTACGTGACCGAGAAGCCGAGGCATTATCCAACAGATTCGGTAGCGACGACCGCACATCGGGTTGGCGTACTCCAGAATCTTTATGGGCCGGAATCCGTCCGATACGCATCGGACCAGGACGTCTACTTCATCTCAGTGATGAACGGTCCCGGCTCGGAGAAAGACAACAACGGCTATATCGTGGAGGTTTCGGGATCCAATCTTGGCCAGGCGAAGCTGCTGGTGGTCGGCGGAAAGAACGGCGTCACTCTCGATGCGCCAAAAGGATTAGCGATTCACGGTGATACGCTCTGGACGACCGACATCGACAAACTGAGGGCGTTCAACCGATACAGCGGCAAGCCATTGGGTGAAATCGATTTGGCGCCGAAGGGTGCTGTGCTGCTCAATGACATAGCGGTCGGCCCCAACGACACCATGTACGTTACCGACACGGGAATCGACATGAGCCAGATCGGCGTGATCTACGTCGGCGGCGACAAGGTCTTCGCGATTGGCCCCAACCGAAGTATCTCCGTTGTCGCGCACGGCAACGTGCTTGGACGGCCGAATGGCGTCACCTGGGATCCAACCGGCAAGCGATGGGTCGTGGTATCGTTCGACCCATTCCATAGCGA
Source organism: bacterium (assembly GCA_902812375.1). Lineage (GTDB taxonomy): Bacteria > Gemmatimonadota > Gemmatimonadetes > Gemmatimonadales > Gemmatimonadaceae > UBA4720. The sequence goes on from CADDZN010000112.1 coordinate 6,782, forward strand.
GATGTACGCACTGCATCCGAATGATTCGACGCGGATCATTCTCGCCAAGGGGAAGGGCAAGTTCGATGGGATCGAGCCGCTTCCGAACGGCACATTTCTCGTGAGCAGTTGGGCGGATTCCAGCGTGCACCAATTGGGGAAGGGCGAAGACATCCAGGTCGTGCGCAATGTCCCGACGCCTGCAGACATTGGACTGGACACGAAGCGTGGCCGGCTCGCAATCCCTACTGGCGGAAACCGCGTCGAATTCTGGGACCTAGCGGGCAAGTAGCGCCAAACTAGATTCGCGGAATGGCCCCGCGAGAGTTCGAGATCGACAAGGATATTCGCCGAGCATCGACTTTGCCGGCGCGCGTGTATTCGGACCCCGAATATTTCGAGCTCCAGAAGGAACGAATTTTCGCGCGCAGTTGGCAGTGGATTGGAGACACCGCGCGCGTAAAGGCGCCAGGCAGAGTCTCGCCATTCACTTTGATGGAAGGATGCCTCAACGAGCCCCTGGTGCTCACCTCGGACGACGAGGGCGCGCTGCACTGTCTCTCCAACGTGTGTACTCATCGCGGGGCGATTGTGGTCGAAGGAGAGGGACACGCGCGGTTGCTCCGATGCAGATATCACGGACGCAGATTCTCCCTCGACGGAAGGTTTGTGTCGATGCCGGAGTTCGATACCACCGTCGGATTTCCCTCCGAGAAGGACGATCTCCCGCGGCTCGAGCTTCGGAAGCTCGGCCCGCTGCTCTTCACCGGACTCGCGCCGGAGATGCCATTCGACGAATGGATTGCTCCCGTGCGCGAGCGTGTCTCGTGGATGCCGCTCGAGGAGTTCGCGCACGATCCCGCGACGTCGCACGATTATCTGATCAACGCGAACTGGGCGCTCTACTGCGACAACTACCTCGAAGAGTTTCACATCCCGTACGTGCACGCGGGACTCGCGGAGAAGCTCGATTACTCGGGATATCGAACGGAGCGATTTCGCTGGGGAAATCTCCAGCTTGGAATCGCGAAAGCGGGTGAGCAGACATTCGATCTCCCGAGCGGCCATCCGAACGCGAACGAGCGTGTAGGTGCGTTCTACTTCTGGTTGTTCCCGAACATCATGTTCAACTTCTATCCGTGGGGCTTGTCGCTCAACGTCGTGACGCCGCTCGCGGTAGGTCGCACAAGGGTGTCGTTCATCTCATATGTGTGGAACCCCGCTCTCAGGGAAAGTGGAGTCGGCGCCGGACTGCATCGGGTCGAGATGGAAGACGAAGAAGTCGTGGAGTCGGTTCAACGCGGAGTGCAGTCCCGCCTTTACGATCGCGGTCGCTACTCTGAACGACGCGAAGTCGGCACCCATCATTTTCACGAGCTGCTTGCTGACTTCATGCAGCGCCCGATCAGCAATAACGGAAATCCGCATTTGACATCTCGCGCGTGACCGAGCCCGCGCTCAGGCGCGAATCGAGCACTGTGCGCGCTCGGCCAGGAGTCGGGCTGCTCGCGGTCCTTGGCGTCGCCTTTGGGCTCTCGGTGACGGTCGGGAACACCATCGGATCGGGGATTCTGCGAACGCCTGGCGTGGTCGCTGAGCTTCTTCCGTCTCCGACGGCCTTCCTCGCCGTGTGGGTCCTTGGCGCGGTTTACGCCGCGCTGGGCGCCAACGCGCTCGCCGAATTAGCGACGATGATGCCGGAATCGGGCGGCTACACGGTGTATCTGCGCCGCGCGATGGGCCCATACGCTGGATTCGTCATCGGATGGAGCGACTGGCTGTCGACCTGCAGCAGTCTGGCGCTGGCGGCGCTCGTCATCGGCGAATATCTGACGATTCTCATTGGTCTCCCCAAAGGATCGACGTCGACAATTGCAATTGTCGTCATCGTCGTCTTCGCGGCGATCCAATGGCGCGGTGTGAAGACCGGCAGCATGGCGCAGAATCTCACAGCGTTCCTCAAAGCTGTCGCCTTCGCGATTCTCATTATCGCCTGCTTCGCGTTAGGCCGCGGGTTTGATCGCGATGCAACCCACACAGTCTTCCCGGCTGGCGTTGCCTTCCTTGCCGCATTCGTCCTGGCAATGCAGGCGGTGATTTTCACCTACGACGGATGGAACGGCATTGTCTATTTCTCCGGTGAGCTGAAAAATCCGGCGCGCGACATTCCACGTTCAATGTTCGGCGGTGTTGCGGCGGTGGCGCTGATCTATTTGCTCGTCAATATCGGCTTCATGTACGTACTGACGATCGGTGAGATGTCGGGACAGCCGCTTGTCGCGGCTACCGCCGCCAACAGGATCTTCGGCGCACGGGGGGACGCGGTGATTCGCATACTCACCATCGTGTCGCTGCTGAGCGCCGTGAACGCATTTCAGCTCATGACGTCGCGGGTGCTGCACCGACTGAGCGTTTTCGGGTTTGTGCCCGCCGCCGATTACGTGAATCGTGGCGGTACGCCGGTCGTCGCGCTGCTGCTCAGCGCTGCGGCATGTCTG
>CADDZN010000113.1 GCA_902812375.1 bacterium
ATATGATGCCGCACGACCGGCAGGACCTGCGTCAGACGATGGGCCATCTCTGGCAAGGATTTGACAGCGCCACGGTCGGCGATTGGATGACTGACGCCGGACTGGAGGGCTTTCGTTACAGTCCTCTGCCGCCCGATCCGGACGCGAAGGGTCCAATGCTTTTCACCGCAACCGGCAAACGCAGCGCGGCGGCCGCATCGCGAACGACTTCACGCAAGAAGATCGACGCTGTTCCACTGATGAAAACAGCATGACCAACGATTCAGCACACTCTTGAACGGAGCGCAAAGTGGCAACGATGGCAGAACCGACGAACGCATTTACCGCGGCGACTGAAGCGGGTCGCGAGCCCTATAAGGTGAAAGACATCTCGCTCGCCGAGTTCGGGCGCAACGAGATTCGTCTTGCCGAGCACGAGATGCCGGGCCTAATGGCGTTGCGCGCTGAGTACAAGGGAAAGCAGCCGCTGGCGGGCGCGAAGATCATGGGATCGTTGCACATGACTGTGCAAACAGCCGTGCTCATCGAGACACTCACCGAGCTCGGCGCCGACGTGCGCTGGGTATCGTGCAATATTTTCTCGACGCAGGATCACGCCGCAGCAGCGGTGGTCGTCGGAAGGAATGGGACGATCGACAATCCGCAGGGGACGCCGGTATTTGCGTGGAAGGGCGAGACGCTGGAGGAATACTGGTGGTGCACCGACCAGGCACTTGTGTGGCCTGATGGCTCGGGCCCGAATCTGCTCCTCGATGATGGAGGCGACGCGACGCTGCTCGTTCACAAAGGCGTTGAGTTCGAGAAGAGTGGTCGCGTTCCCGACTTCGACGAGAACCGGGACTCCGAGGAGTACGGTGTCATTCTCAACTTGCTCCGCCGCGAGCTCGAGAAAGATCCGCAGCGGTGGACGCGCATGGCAAAGGACCTGCGCGGTGTCTCCGAGGAGACGACGACCGGCGTGCACCGTCTCTACCAGATGATGGAAGCAGGCACTCTGCTCTTCCCGGCTATCAACGTCAACGATTCTGTAACGAAGAGCAAATTCGACAACCTCTACGGCTGTCGCCATTCGCTCACTGACGGAATCCTCCGCGCATCCGATGTGATGCTCGCCGGCAAAGTCGCGGTGATCTGCGGCTACGGCGACGTTGGAAAGGGCTGCGCACAGGCGCTCAAGGGCCAGGGAGCGCGCGTTGTCATCACCGAGATCGATCCGATCTGTGCGCTGCAGGCAGCAATGGAAGGCTACCAGGTGACGACGCTCGAGGATGTCGTGAAGACGGCCGACATCTTCATCACCGCAACCGGGAACAAGAACATCATCACCGCCGATCACATGGCGCAGATGAAGGACAAGGCGATCGTCGGCAACATCGGGCATTTCGACAACGAGATCGACATGGCCGGTCTCAAGAAGACTAAGGGCGTGAAACGCGTGCAGATCAAGCCGCAGTACGACGAGTACATCTTTCCCGACGGACACAGCGTGATGATCCTGGCCGAGGGGCGTCTGCTCAATCTCGGATGCGCAACGGGACACCCGAGCTTCGTGATGTCAGCCAGCTTCACCAACCAGGTGATGGCGCAGATCGAGCTTCACAACAATTGCGATGCCTACGAGTGCAAGGTGTACACTCTACCGAAGAAGCTCGACGAAAAGGTTGCACGGCTGCATCTCGACAAGCTCGGCGTCAAGCTCACGAAGCTCACGCCGGACCAGGCTGAGTATCTGTCCGTACCAGTAGAAGGGCCGTACAAACCCGAGCACTATCGGTACTAGCTCGCGCTACTTCTGCGCCGAATCCTGACTGAAGAACGGCGAGCGAATGACTGGACGGTTCTGATCGTACGACCGTTTGGTGATCAGGGCGATCGTGCTGTCGCGCCCGAGCCACTCATTCACGGCGGCCGAATCGAGCAGCTTATAACGACGCGCCAGCTCAGCGCGGTACCATTTTGCGCCGAGTAGAGGCACGGTTACAATAGTGACATCGCGACGGGTGCCTTCGGCTTGTTGCAGATACCACAGCGGATAGGTGTCATTGTCGCCGAGCGCGAGGAAGACGCCAGTCGGTGGCACGCGCGATAGCATTTCTCCCGACTGGATACGAGCCTGTGCCTCCTCCTGGTTGGTCCTCCGATCCACCGCTGACCAATTGAGCAGCGCTGGTATGAACGGCAGCATTATCGCGACTGTGCTGAATGGAGGTTTCGCGAGTCGCGAGAGCCGAATGGCGCCGAAGCCTGCCCAGAGTCCCCAGCAGATGAACGCGAAGAAAAAGAAGTAATCTCTTTCGCGAGGTTCGTGCGCAGCCGTTGGAGGAAGGAACCCTGCGCCGAACGACGGCCCCGCCTTGAGATTCAGGTAAATGACGACGCCGAGCGATGCAACAAGAAACAGGAGGGCCATCGCACGCCAACTCCGCCGGTCCATCGTGCGGTGAGCAAGAAAACCGATCAGTCCGAGCGCCGCATAAAGAATTGTTATCGGTGTCCGCCACCAACTCGGTGGCGCATCCGGCGCGAGCCCTTTCGCGAATTGCCAATCGGCGTACTCGAAGATGTTTCCGAGCTGGAGGTAGAATGGAGCGCGACGGGGCCAGATTGGCGCAACGTCGTACTGACGTCGCAGGATTACATCGACGAGTCGCCCAAGTGTGGACGGATCGCCCTGATTGATAGCGGGATCGTGCCGTGCGCGAACGAACAGAAAAAGCACACAAGTCATGCCCAGGAGCGCGACGAGAATGGACGCCCTGAGGAGCTTGGTGAAAGAGTGCGCTTCGCGTCGGCCATCCGCGTACCGTCTCCCTACCGGCACGGCGAAGTATCCGTCGCGCGTGCTGAATACGAGGAGAATCGCGCTTGGCACGACGAGCAGCGCGGTGAGGTGGAGAGACCAGGAGAGACCGGTGAGGTATGCGGCCAAGAGGGCCCATCGCGAGTCAGATCGTTCACCGGCGCGGTCAGCAGCCCAGAGAATCAGACAGCCGAAGAACAGAGCGACGGCGTAGACTTCAGTCTCAGTCGCACTCAACCAGACAGTCGACATCAATCCAGCAGCGATTCCACCGGCGCTCGCGGCGAAGCCATCGCCCGTCCATTTGGAGTAGAGACTCGTTAGAATACCGCAACCGAGCGCGGTACAAACGGCGGACAACAGATTGATGGAACGCGCGAATCCGAAGATGTCGCCCAACGCCACGCTCCACACTTTCCCGAGAAGCACGTAAAGTGGAGTCCCCGGTGGATGAGGGATTCCGAGTGTGTGGATTGCAGCGAGAAACTCACCCGAGTCCCATGGCGTGACGCCGGGTGCGAGGGTGAGCATGTAGACGAACAAAAGGATTGCTGCCGTCGTCCAGCCCGGCGAAGGAAATCGTCTTATCTGGCGCGCCTCAGGTCAGAAGTATCCCGCCAAAATTAGTTCAGCGGCTCGCGAGTTGCCCACTGCTACGCGGTGCGGAGTGAAAGTAAGCCCTCACAGCGATCAGGAGGCAACACGTACGCGATCAGTCACGCCTCGGCGGCGCTTCTGTTCAAGAAAAAGTATCCGCGAGTGGGACTCATTCCCCTTCTTATTGCTGCTCAGTTTATCGAGCTCCTCTGGATTGTGTTCACGTACCTGGGTATTGAACACGCCCACGTCGGACCAAATGGAATTGAACTCGACTACATCCCGTACTCCCATTCGATATTCACCGGCTTGTTTCTCGCCGGTCTCGCGTGGGGTTTCGGGAAATCCGTGCGCAGGACTTACGTAGGCACCGCGATATCGTTGGCTATTCTCTCGCACGTGGTGCTCGATCTCATTCAGCACGATCCAAACATCGCGCTTCTTCCACTTGCGTGGGGTCCGCGCTTCGGCTTGGGACTGGCGAGCCATCCGGTCGCGGACTTTCTCGTGGAGCTCGCTTTCGGCGTTGTTTGCTGGAAAGTCTATGGCGGGTCGAGGGCACTGCTCATCGGCATTGTGATCTTTAACGTCCTCAACCTGCCGCTGATGTTCTCGGCGATCGGAATTGGGAGCGCCGTTGGAAATCATGCAGCGGTCCTGCCAACCCTGGTGCTGCTGGGAGTGCTCGCGTCGGGAATATTGGTCTGGTGGTTCGGCAAGGAGACGATAATTCCGGATGAACCGCGAGGCACGGTCGCAGCGAGCTAATCGGCGCGCAGCTCCGACTCGCTCGGAGTGAGCGCCCACGCGGCGTCGAGCGCGAGACGATTAGGTCTCACGTTGTGGACGCGAAAGATGCGCGCGCCCGCAAAGAACGCGACGATGTTGACGCCCACGGTAGCCATGTCCCGATCATCATTGCCGATCGTTTGCGGCGCGAGGGTCGTTCCTCTCGAGGCGGGACCTGCCGCCGAAGTGAACCGAATTAGCTCAGCGATCACACGCTTCCGTGAAGCGCCGATGAATACCGGATATCCCTTGGCGACGATTCGTGGCAGCTCTGCGAGCACGGCGAGAGAGTGCCCTGTCTTCTTGGAGAAGCCAATGCCCGGATCGAGCGCAATCCGCGCTGGGTGAATGCCTGCGTGTTGGGCTATTTGAATGCTGTGCTCGAGCTCGCTGAGAATTTCTCCGACAGGGTCTGCCCCGTAGACAGCCTGGTCGTAGCTGGCCATCTCGCCAACGTTGCCGCGCGAGTGCATGAGCACGACACTGCATCCGGCTTCAGCACAAACCCGAGGCATCTCCGGATCGAGAGACATGCCCGACACATCATTGACCACGGATGCGCCCTCCGCAAGCGCCGCGCTTGCGACTTCGGATTTAACGGTATCGATGGAGATCGCAACGTCGTTCCAGCGTGAGCGGATTCCGCGAACAATGGGGAGTACGCGTTTCAGCTCTTCCCGGACTGGAACGGGCTGGGCGCCTGGACGTGTCGACTCGCCACCGACGTCGATGCCGTCCGCGCCCTCCGAGATCATGCGGTCCGCCTGAGCGATGGCAGCTTCGGCGGAAAAAAAGTTACCCCCGTCACTGAAGCTGTCGGGGGTAACGTTGAGAATTCCGAAGATGGTTGGCCGCTGTGATCGCGACGGCCAGGCGAAAGTCACGCCGGCGCTACCTCCGGACCTCCGAAGAGGGGCGGCTTGGACGGCTTGGGATGCATCACAGGCGTTGTCAGTGCCGGCGGTGCTGAAGGCGGCGGGCTGATCGGGCGCGGGGGAAGTTTCTCCCCGCGAGCGAGTGCCGCCACTTCATCTCCCGTCAGAGTTTCCCGATCCAGGAGTGCAGCGGCGACCGTGTGGAGGAGCTCGATGTTTTCCTGAAGCACCTGCGTCGCTCGGGAATACGCTTCCTTGATCACGCGTGAGACCTCCGAATCCACGAGCTGCGCCGTGCGCTCGGATACCTCGCGCCGAGTTTGCAGCTCGCGACCAAGGAACAGCTCCTGCTCGTTGTCGCCAACGAGGACTGGGCCGATCTCGTCCGACAATCCCCACTGTGACACGTAGCGACGCGCGAGTCCGGTCGCCTGCTGAATGTCGCTGGCGGCGCCCGTTGTAACGCGATCGCGACCGAACACCAGCTCCTCAGCAACACGTCCACCGTACGCCTTGACGAGGTTGGCTTCCAGTTGCTCACGTGTGACCGACACCCGGTCGTCCTCGGGAAGCGTCCACGCAACGCCCAATGTGCGGCCGCGCGGGACGATCGTGACTTTGTGCAGCGGATCGTTGCCCTTCACTTTGATGGCGCAGATGGCGTGGCCACCCTCGTGATAGGCCGTGAGCTTCCGCTCCTCGTCCTTCATCACCATCGACTTCCGCTCGGCGCCCATCATCACTTTGTCTTTGGCGTCTTCGAGGTCGGCCATGTAGACCTTGTCGTGATTGCGGCGCGCTGCGAGCAGAGCGGCTTCGTTGACGAGATTGGCGAGATCGGCACCCGCCATTCCCGGAGTTCCGCGAGCGAGAGTCGTGACGTCGACGTCATCCGCCATAGGCTTGTTGCGGATGTGCACGCGGAGGATGCCTTCGCGGCCGCGCAGATCGGGTGAATCGACCACGATCTGTCTGTCGAAGCGGCCGGGACGCATCAGCGCTGGATCGAGAACGTCAGGCCTGTTGGTAGCCGCTATCAGGATCACGCCGTCGTTCGACTCGAAGCCGTCCATCTCGACGAGCAACTGGTTGAGCGTTTGCTCGCGCTCGTCGTGACCGCCGCCCAAACCGGCGCCGCGGTGACGTCCCACCGCATCGATCTCATCGATGAAGATGATGCACGGGGCGTGTGCCTTGCCCTGCTCGAAAAGATCGCGCACGCGGCTGGCACCGACGCCGACGAACATCTCGACGAAGTCCGAGCCGGACATCGAGAAGAATGGACGTCCCGCTTCACCCGCAACCGCACGGGCAAGCAGGGTCTTGCCAGTGCCTGGAGGCCCGACGAGTAAAGCACCCTTCGGCAGGCGTCCACCGAGCTTGGTGAACTTCTGCGGATCTTTCAGGAACTCGATGATCTCCTGGAGCTCGACCTTCGCTTCGTCGGCTCCGGCGACATCGTCAAAGGTCACCTTCGGAGTGTCTCCAGTGAGCAGCTTCGCCTTGGACTTTCCGAAGCTGAACGCTTTGGCGCCGCCTGCCTGCATCGAGCGGAAAAGGAAGAACCAGATTCCGAAGATGAGCAGATATGGGAAGAGGCTGATCAGAATGGTGGTGAACGACGGACGCGCATCTTCCGCCTGGATCTGCACGCCGTGGTCGCGCAGGCGCGCGACTTCATCGCTCGAGTTCTCGGTCGGCAAGAGCGACTTGAACTTCTGGACGTAATGGCCCTTTACGGGGACCTTCTGTTTGAACTCCCCGGTGAGGAGGCGTCCAGCCTGAATCGTCACCTTGTCGATGTTGTTTTTCTGGAGCTCCTGGTCGTACTGCGAATAGGAGATCTCGGGCGCCGCGTCAGATCCTTTCCCCGAGAACTGGATGATCGCGACGGGCACCAATATTACGAAAACCCAGAACGAGAGCTGCTTGGAAAGCTTGCTCCAGTTCGTCGGCTTCTTAGGCGTTTTATTCGGCATTTGTATCGGCATTACTTCAAGCTCGCTATGTACGGCAAGTGGCGGAAATTCTCCGCGTGATCCAACCCGTATCCAACCAGAAATTCATTCGGAGCATCGAAACCAACGAACCTCGCATCATGCTTGAGCCCTTCGGCGATCCGCTTGTGCAACAGCGCGCAAATATCGAGCGACCTCGGTGCTCTGTCCTTCAGTATAGCCATCAGACGATTCAATGTGCGGCCCGAATCAATGATGTCCTCGACGAGAAGGATGTGCTTGCCCTCCAGTTGCGTCTCCGGGTCGTACACCAGGTTAACCGTCCCGCTCGAAACCGTTCCGTCGCCGTAGCTCGACGCGACCAGGAAATCCACCTGCAGAGGCCGAGTGATCTGTCGAACGAGGTCGCTCAGAAAGATGAAGCTTCCTTTGAGCAAACCCAGCACCAGTAGATCGCCGCTCGGGTAAGCAGCGGAGATCTCTCTGCCCAGCTCTGTCACGCGCTTCGCTATCGCTATTTCGTCGAAGGCGACTCTCTTTACAGCTCGTCCGGACAAACGCGGATCGTTTCGCGCATCCACGGGTGTCGCCGTGCCGGTCACGCTCGCAACTCGCTGACCCCGGACCACCCCTGCCCACTGGCGCGCGCGCGGCGCAGCAACATATGGTCGCGCCGCATCAGGATCTCGAACCCCCCGGAGAGTTGAATTGTCCCGCCTGTCGCTCCCCTAATAGTAAACTCTGCGGCCCGGTGGGTTCCTCTACGATCCATGACAACACTTGCCTTCGCGGCGATCGCTGGCCACAAAACGCGCAATGATTCGTTGTCGTAGCCATCCAGACTCGACCGGCTGATCCGGAGGCCTCCGCTGCGGTCACGCTCGGTATCGACTTCGCTGACGAGAGCCTCGAGGGAGCGCCGCCATTCGGCGGATTGACGCGCAATGCTCAGCAACTCGTCGGCGAACCCAGGCTTGCGTTCGATGATCGACGGCAAGATGTCGAGCCTGATCCTGTTCCGTAGATGCTTCCTGTCGAAGTTTGAAGGGTCTTGCACGAACGGAACCCGCCAAACCCTCGCATAGGCCGCCAACCTTGCTCGACCCAAACCCAGAAATGGGCGAACTACTTCCGACTCAGCATAAAGTCCAGCGAGCCCGCGCGGGCCGGCGTCGCGCAGGATTCTGATAAAAACGGTCTCGATTTGATCGTCGCGGGTATGCGCGGTGACGACATTGGCGTCGCGCTTGGCCGCCACCTGGTGAAGGAACTGCCAGCGGCTCCGACGCCACTCTTCTTCGCGCTTGCCGAGCGTAGACGATCGGCCCGTAACGCAGAGGAATCCGCAACGAGCCGCTTGACGCGCAACAAGGGCCGCGGCTTGCGTCGCCGCGCGGCCGGTCCCGTGATCGAAGGTCGCCACTACAATGTTGCGCCGCGCTCTGGTGGGCAGTCGTGACGCGGCGGTAAGAAGGACCATGGAGTCGAGGCCACCGGACACGGCGAGGACGGCGTACGCGCACTTCTCGAGCGCGGAGGCGACCGCGCTCTCTACTTCCGACGCTTCAACCGCGGGAATGCTCATTGTACCTTTAATTTACCTACTCACCCAGGAGTTTCGCTTGGAAACACACGGTCCGCTCGGCACCCTTTGGGTGTCGCTGGGTCTAATTTGTTTCTATGTCGCGCTAATCTGGCTCAACTCGTTGCTCGGGATGTTTCTGACCCCACTGCTCACCGGCATTCCTCTGAGCTGGCTACTGGATTGGCGGAAAAGACGGAAGAACAGACCAGCCGCCGTCAATAGCTCAGACGTCGAGAGTGCGTGACCTCTGGCCACTAACACCAAAGATCTCTGGCCACTAACACCAAAGGTTAGAAGCCACCGAGACGGCCCCGCTTCGACTAGCTACCGAGACGGAAGTTTCATCAGGATGAAGCGGATTGATCGGATTAAGCGGATCGATCTCCGTGGAGCTCTGGTCTATAACACCAGGGCTCCTTTCTTTTTGTTATTTGCATTGAGAGGTCTTTCTGGCGGGAAGAAGCCAGCCCGAGCGGCTGTTCCTAAGAAAGATCTTAGCTCTGGCGAGATGCTCTCCTACGCCACGCTGAGCTCGAGCAGTATCCGATGCATCCGAGAAATCCGCTTCATCCGG
>CADDZN010000114.1 GCA_902812375.1 bacterium
ATCATCTCGACCGGCGCCAATCTCTATCACGATACTCACTTCGGGCTTGGCCTGACGATGCATCGCGGCAATGCACAGGAGTCGGACGTGGTGCTGCGGGAAGAAGGCGTTGTGCGGATCTACGACATCTTCTTCGATTACTACGTTCTGCTTTCGACAGATGCGTTCTTTCGGAAAATCATCTCCGGCAAGGAATTCCAGCGCGCGATGTCGAGCGCGGAATTCCACAACCTGTGCGGCAAGTACGTGCGCGAGCGCGAGAAAGCTCTCGGCATCGGGCAGAAGTCGCTGCTCTCCGCTGCTTATGCGGCCGGGGTTCCTATTTATACCTCTTCTCCGGGTGACAGCTCGATCGGGATGAACATCGCCGCACTCTCGCTTGACGGTAACGAGCTGATTCTCGACCCCAACCAGGATGTCAACGAAACTGCGTCGATAGTCCTGGACGCGAAGCGGGGCGGGGGAAAGAGCGGTGTATTTATCCTGGGTGGCGGCAGTCCCAAGAACTTCATGCTGCAGACGGAGCCGCAAATCCAGGAAGTCCTTGGGATCGACGAGAAGGGGCACGACTACTTTCTGCAGATAACCGACGCGCGACCGGACACGGGCGGATTATCGGGCGCGACACCTGCTGAGGCAGTGAGCTGGGGTAAGATCGATCCCGACCGGCTGCCGGATGCCGTAGTGTGCTACATGGATTCCACTGTTGCACTACCGCTTCTGACTTCTTACGCCTTGTCTCGGCGAAAACCTCGCGCACTCAAGCGATTGTTCGATCGCCGAGGGTCAATGATGACGCGCCTGCGGAACGAGTACGAGAAATCCCCGAGCGCGCCTGTGACCGCGGATCACACAGACAGCAAGCTGCCGCAGCATCGGTAACGATTGCCTGCATGGCTCCGACTGCCTAGCTTGGAGGTGCGGCGCCCGGCCGGTCACGGTCGGGCGCTCGGCGTTTTCCGCCACTAGCTGTACAACTGTAGAGGCGACACTCGTATGCTCGATCAACTCAAAAAAACACTCGGAGAAGAGGTCGAGAAGCTACAGCGTGAGCTGAACGTCACGCTTCCCCAGGAAATTCGTCGCGCCGTGGAGCTCGGTGACCTGCGAGAGAACAGCGAGTACAAGGCCGCGCTCGAGCGCCAGCAGTTCGTGCAGGCGCGCCTGGGTCAGCTCCGTCAGCGCTTGAGCAAACTCTCACAGATCGATCTCTCACAGATTCCCGCCGACAAGGTTGGGCTTGGGTCTCAGGTAGTTGTGCAGGATGAGAAAACGGGAGAGCGCGAGAGCTACAGCCTGGTGTTTGGAGACTCCATGGAGTTCGAGGAAGGACACGTGAGCATGTCGTCGCCGATCGGTAAAACATTGGTTGGAAGAAGTGTCGGCGAGACAGTCGTCCTCAAATTGCCGGCAATGACACGCCGCTTGAAGATCGTCGAGCTCAAGACCATTCACGACGCGGCGTAACAATCGCCCAAATCTGGCGCCGATATTCGCGGCGCTCGCCTATCAGCTCACCGACGTTTTAGCGTCATCCGCCGCATTATCGCGAGAATGAGCTTGAGCGACTACAGCGAATCGCCTACAGTCTCCGTCAGCCCACAAAGAACGGAGATGGAGATGTTGAGACAGGTTTGTACGACGGTAGCAATCGCGTGCTTGTTCGGATGCGGGGGAAGCGGCGGAAGTAGCAGCGGCAATCCTACGGGTCCGGTTACTCAGCCCGGAGGAAACAACAATCCGCCGTCCGACGCGATCTCGGTGACCAACGATGCTTTTTCGCCTGCATCAAAAACAGTGGCAACCGGCACCCAGGTGAACTGGAACTGGAATACTTGCACTGGTGATGTCTATTCTGGACAGACGTGTGTGTCGCACAGCGTAACCTTCGACGACGGCGTTACATCCGCGACTCAGGACAAGGGAACCTTCACCCGTACTTTTACGGCTGCCGGAACCTACGCCTATCACTGCAAGGTGCACGGCGCGGCAATGGCCGGGACCATCGTGGTGAACTAGAGCGCTTTATTTGGCTGGGCCGAAAGACGGCTAGCGAGCCGCGTTCAAGCGACCGGCTGTGCTCGACTCGAAATCTCGAAGTGACATCTCGGACGTCCGGAGCGATCACACCGCTCCGTGACGTTCGCGCCGACTACCTCCGCAACAAGCGTAGTGACTGCGGCGCACACGCAGTGATCGGATTCAACGGCTCGAGACAGCGGACATGCGCGCCCCATGATGTGGTAGACGTCGCCAGCCTGCTCCACCACAGTGACTCCGCCAAGGCTGTTGAGCAGCCGTGAAGCGCTGGCGACTCGGCTCGGAAGCGAGCCGGATCCCCCACCAAGACTCCTGGCAAGCCGCCTCCCGACACGCTTGAAGAAAGCGACCAACTGTTGGGCGGACATCGTCTCGTGGAGCTCGGCGACACAGGCGGTTAGCACCGGGGCGTAGGCGCGAGAGAAAGACTCTTCGGCCTCGGATGTCAACATGTAGAGGTCAGCGGGTTTGCCCGCACCGCGCAGTCTCCGCACCCCTTCCCTGCGAACAGTACCGGCTGCCTCGAGCGATGCCAGGTGAAAACGCACCGCATTGTCGGTGAGGTTGAGGCGGGTGGCCAGATCGTCGACAGTGAAGACGCCCTCGCGCAATAGCGCCAGTAGGCGGCCACGAGTGGCGTCAGCGGGGGTCTGGGGGCGCGTTCCGGTCATCCGCCTCGACAATAATGCATTCTACCGAATAAGTCAAACAACTTCTTGACTTATCCAAGCTAGCGGCATATTCTCACCACAAGAAGGGGTCCACTTATTGTACGAGGCTGCTCGTAATGCAAATTCGCGCTCGAATCGGCAACGCCGCACTCATCGCTTCGTGGCGCGCCGCGATCGCGCGCAAAATCTCCTCAACAACCTGAAGTGAGCGAACACTCTGAAGAGCTGACTGGTCCCGACCTCGCCCAAGGGGTCGAGATCAGCAGCGTTGGTGCAGGTGAAATGATCGCGGGCCACGCGTTTGGCGAGCCCGTCCTTCTCGTCCATGTCGACCCGAACTGGTTCGCGGTGGGCGCGAAGTGCACGCATTACGGCGCCCCTCTCTCCGAAGGAATTCTCGTCGGCGAAACGCTCCGTTGCCCCTGGCACCACGCGTGTTTCGAGCTGCGAAATGGCGCCGCTACCTACGCGCCGGCTCTCAACGACCTGCCGGTATATGAAGTAGTCCTCGAGAACAACATCGTACGCGTCGCGAAAAAGCGTATTCACAGTAACGCGCGCGATGCCGTGCATCGTCCGCGCAGCTCACGAGCGCCGACTAAAGTAGCTCTCGATCCGAACCCTCTTATCGGTCCCAAGTCCGTGATCATCCTCGGCGGCGGCGCCGCCGGAAACGCGTGCGCCGAGATGCTACGCCGCGAAGGGTATCGCGGTCCGGTCGCGGTGGTCGATTCGGATAGCGATGCTCCTTATGATCGGCCGAATCTTTCCAAGGATTATCTGGCCGGCAGCGCGCCTGAAGAATGGCTGCCACTTCACCCGAGTGACTTCTACGAAGCGCAGCAGATCGAGCTCGTGCGCGGAGTAACCGCCAGGAATATCGATCCCAAAGCGAAGACCGTCACGCTGAGCGACGGAAACGTGCGGGAATACGGCGCGCTTCTCGTCGCAACAGGCGCGAGTCCGATCAGGCTCGACATCCCGGGCGGCGATCGCGTGTTGTATCTGCGCACACTGGCCGATTGCCGGCGGATCATCGATCAAAGCAAGAACGCAAAGACCGCAGTGATCATCGGCGCGAGCTTCATCGGCCTCGAGACAGCAGCTTCCTTGGTTACCCGCGGTCTTCGAGTTCATGTTGTTGCCCCGGAGACCCTTCCTTTATCCCGCGTACTCGGCTCCGAGCTTGGGACCCTCATCAAGAGCGTCCACGAAGAGAAGGGCGTCGTGTTTCACCTCGGGCACTCCGTCAAGAGTATCGACGGAAATGCAGTCGTTCTCGATGATGACTCGCGCATCGATGGGGAGCTCATTGTCGCGGGAGTCGGGGTGAGACCCAACCTCGAGCTGGCAAAAGCAGCGGGAATGATTCTCGATGGCGGTATCGCCGTCAACGAATTTCTCGAGACGAGTATCGCGGGGATTTTCGCCGCGGGCGACGTTGCACGATGGCCCGACGCGTACTCCGACGCTCGACTTCGAGTGGAGCATTGGGTCGTTGCGGAGCGACAGGGGCAAGTTGCCGCGCGCAACATGCTTGGCTATCGCGACAGATTCGACGACATCCCGTTTTTCTGGAGCGCGCACTACGACAAGCTGTCGATTCAGTACACCGGTCACGCCGACAAGTGGGACGAAACGAGAATCGAAGGGGATGTAATGAAGATGGATTGCGCGGTCTCATACATAGTTGCAGGCCATCGGCGCGCGATCGCGACCATCAATCGCGACAGGCAGAATCTGGAGACGGAAGTCGCCATGGAGGCGGAACTGCTTCTGAAGCCTCCGGCAACCCTCACATTCGAATCAGCGGAGGCCTGACTAAGTGGCCACACAACTGTTGCGTGATACAGCCTTCAACAAATCCACAGCCTCTCTGCCCACGGCGGAGTTCGAGAAGCTGGTTCGTCGCGAGCTCGAGCTACTCGGCGAAGATCCGGATCGCGAAGGGCTGGCCCGCACGCCAGCGCGTGTGGCGAGCGCACTCAAGTGGTTGACCCAGGGTTATGCCTCCTCAGCCGAAGAAGTGGTAGGCGAAGGAATCTTCGAGGAAGAGCACGACAACATGATCATGGTCAGAGACATCGAGCTCTATTCCATGTGCGAGCACCACATGCTGCCTTTCTTCGGCAAGGCTCATATTGCCTATATCCCTAATGGCAAGATCGTCGGTCTTTCCAAGATTCCCAGAATAGTGGACGTCTACTCGAGACGTCTCCAGGTGCAGGAGAGACTCACGGAGCAGATAGCTGAAGGGTTGTGCGGCGTCCTGAATCCACTCGGAGTGGGAGTGGTAATCGAGGCCTACCACCTCTGTATGATGATGCGAGGTGTGCAAAAGCAGAACTCGAAGACCATAACTTCAGCCTTGAGAGGAGCCTTCAGGGAAGATCCGAAAACTCGTGACGAGTTTCTGCGGCTGGCGCATAGTAGCGGAGCGGTGTCGCGCTACTAACGCTACATAGTCAGGAAATTGCGAATATGCGCTCGACGTCCAGCTCGAATTCACGGACCCGAGCGCTTTTCGTTTCTTCCGTCCAGCCAAGCTGGGGTGCTACGATATCCGCCACACGCCGCGCCGAGAGGATTCCATGATCGCGCGTCTCGAATGCGAGATGGGTGCGGCGGATGAGAAGGTCGGAAAGTGTCCGGGCCATCTCGTGCTGCACGCCGTAAACCAGGTGCGCGCCGGTGTATGGAAGTCCCTCGACGAGGGGAACCGCCAGATCCGAATTCTCCGCCTGAAGCCGCGCGATTTCCTCGTCACGATTTGCGCCTGGTAACGCGATGGCATCCGTGGCAGCCGGTGTCCTTCGCTGTCCGAGCGATTGCTGCACGCGATCGACAATCTCGGCGGCCATCGCCCGGTAAGTGGTGAGCTTTCCGCCAGTGACGGTTATAACGCCCAAGCTATCCGTGACAATGGCGTGCTCGCGGGAGACGGCGGATGGGTTTGTCGCGGCGGCGCTAGCGAGCGGTCGAATTCCAGCCCACGCGCTCACTACATCGTCTTGTGTCAGTTGCGCCCGGTCGAAGTAGGCGTTTGCTGATCGCAGGAGATAGTCGACGTCGGTCCGCGATGCGTGGACTGTCTCGGGAGATTCGGTTGTCCACGTATCGGTCGTCCCGATGATCGCCTGTGAGCCCGCCGGCAAGCAGAACATCACTCGGCCATCGATAGGCGAGATAAGTGTCAGCGCATTGTGATTCCCAACGCGTTCCCTGGGAATGGAGATATGAGCTCCTTTGGTGCCGCTCGCTTTCTTTACTGGAACTGCCTCACTGAATTGGTTGTCCCAGATTCCCGTTGCATTCACAATTACGCGCGCACGGACATCATACGAAACGCCGGTGAACCGTGGCTTCACAACGACTCCAACCGCCTTCGCGTCTTCGAGAAGAAGCCTCTCGACGCGAGTGTGAGTTTCGATCAGCGCGCCGCTCTCTCTGGCGGAAAGCGCCGTCGCGACAGTCAACCTCGCGTCGTCCGTGCACGCATCCCAGTACAGCGCACCGCCCGTTAGTCCAGCGCTCTTTAGTGAAGGCTCGCGCTCGATCGTCTGAGCAGCGTTCAACATCTCGTGGCGACGCGACCTTCCGCCCGCGAGCAACTGGTACGCGAGCAGGCCAAGGCCCAACTTGACCTTTCCCACGCGAGCGCCCCGATACAGCGGCCACGTGAACGCGAGTGGCTTCACGAGGTGGGGCGCGATGCGCAGCAGTATCTCACGCTCCCGGATTGACTCGTGCACCAAATGCAATTGCCCGTGCTCGAGATAGCGGATGCCGCCGTGGATCAATCGCGATGAGCGGCTGGATGTACCGCTCGCAAGGTCGTCGCGCTCTATCAGCGCGACCCTGAGCCCGCGCATTGCGGCGTCACGGGCTACGCCACAACCGGTAATGCCGCCGCCGATTATCAGAACGTCGAAGCTTTGGCCGGTCGGTCCGATCATTCTCGATCACTCACAGTCGCCCCAGGCAAGTCGAATTCGACCGCAAGATTCGGATATCGCGCATTCCGCGACCACGCCATCCTTCGACCCAGATGAAGTTGACCGTTCAATATCACCACATCTATTTACGTGCGAGAGGCAGAGGCAGACTGTTATGATTTTCGAATCGAGCGGGGTATCAGCAACAATGGATTCGCCAAAGCTACGGATGCCGGCGGGATGGACACCAACGGATGAATCGCGCGCCTGGGCTTCTGTCCTCGAGCGCGATGCATCCGCCGACGAAAGATTTCTGTACGCGGTGAGCACGACGGGAATCTACTGCCGGCCTTCGTGCCCCTCTCGTAGACCAAATCGCGATAATGTTCGTTTTTTCTCGTCGACCCAGGCCGCCGAGCGCGCGGGATTTCGGGCGTGCCAGCGATGCAGGCCAGATCGCGCGTCGGCTTCCCGCGATCCGGCAATCGAGCGCGCCCGCGACTATATCGACAGACACCTGGCGAGTGCCAGCGACGAGCGTATCACACTCGACGTTCTGGCCGAACAGACGGGATTGAGCCCGCACTATCTGCAGCGACGATTCAAGGCGTTGGTAGGAGTCACGCCCGCGCAATATCTACGAGCGCGAAAGAGCGAGATGCTGAAGGGCGAGCTCAAACGTGGCGAGACGGTAAGTCGCGCAACCTACGGCGCAGGCTACAGCTCCAGCAGCAGATTGTACGAGCAGGCCGCGACGCATCTCGGCATGACGCCGGCGGCGTACCGCCGAGCCGGAGCCGGCATGCAGATTCATTATGTCCTCGAGCAAACCGAGCTTGGGATATTGCTCGTTGCCGCGACGGACCGCGGTGTCTGCGCCGTGACGCTTGGTGACAATTCGCAAACGCTGGAGTCCGATCTCGCGAAGGAGTATTCAGCCGCAACCATCACGCGCGACGCCGATCTTTCCAGCCCTTTGTGCGATTGGGTCGCGCAAATCATCGCGACCCTTGGCGGAAATGAGCTAAAAAGGGACATTCCCACGGATGTGCGGGCATCGGCATTCCGATGGAAAGTCTGGCGGGAGCTGCAGAAAATTCCTTTCGGCCAGACGCGCAGCTATACAGAAGTTGCGGAGGCGGTTGGTTCGCCAACGGCAGTACGCGCCGTCGCCAGCGCCTGTGCCAATAACAGGCTCGCGGTGATTATCCCTTGCCACCGAGTCCTGAGACAAAACGGCGACCTGGCTGGGTACCGCTGGGGAGTCGAGCGCAAGCGAAAACTGCTGGACGAAGAGAGGAGCGCGAGCAAGCGCGGAACATCCTAGAAAGATAAACCTCACCCGTCTATGTTCCGTGCATGGCAACATTCGGAGGTGGACGCCGCGTCGCTATAGTCGCTGGAGTACGGACGCCATTCGCAAAAGCGGGCACCGCGCTCAAATCGATTTCAGCGATAGACCTTGGCAAGCTCTGCGTGGCCGAGCTGCTTCAGCGCACGAACCTCGACGGTAAGGAAGTGCAGGCGCTCGTCTTCGGCACGGTGATTCCGTCGGTCCTTGCCCCCAATATCGCGCGCGAAGTGTCACTGCTGCCACAACTCCCAAAGGGAGTACAGGCGTTCACCGTGGGTCGCGCCTGCGCGTCGGCGAACCAGGCCATTACCGACGCCGCGGATCAGATCGCTCTCGGTCACATCGACGTAGCGATCGCCGGCGGATCCGAATCTCTCTCGAACATCCCGATCCTTCACTCGCAGGGAATGGCGGAGGCGCTCGTACTCGCATCGAAGGCGAAGTCGCTCGGTGGCAGAATCAAAGCACTCGCCCGAATTCGCCCGAAGGATCTCGTTCCGATAACACCCGCGATCGCCGAGCCATCGACAGGCGAAACGATGGGACAGTCTGCCGAGAAGATGGCGAAGCTTAACTCGATTCCGCGTGAGGAGCAGGATCATTTCGCGCTGCGTTCGCATCGCCTCGCCGCCGCGGGCACCGCAGACGGAAGACTCACCGCCGAGATAATGCCGGTGTATATCCCGCCGAAATTCGACAGCGTGCTGACGTCGGACAACGGAATCCGCGAAGACACGAGCTACGAGCAACTCGCCGCGCTCAAGCCGGTGTTCGACCGAAAGTACGGTTCCGTTACCGCGGGAAATTCTTCGCCGCTAACGGACGGCGGTGCCTGCGTTCTTCTCATGACCGAAGAAAGGGCCCGCACGCTCGGCTATTCGCCGCTCGGGATAATTCGCTCGTATGCGTACGCGGCTCTGGATCCTGGTGAACAACTGCTCCAGGCGCCCGTGCTTGCGGCACCAGTCGCGCTGAAGCGCGCCGGCCTGTCACTCAAAGACATCGATCTCGTCGAGATCAACGAGGCTTTCGCAGCGCAGGTGCTGTCGAATTTGAAAGGATTCGAGTCGAAATCGTGGGCAGAACGCGCGGGGTTTTCGCAGCCCGTGGGTGAGGTCGATCGCGCGAAGCTGAATGTGATGGGCG
>CADDZN010000115.1 GCA_902812375.1 bacterium
GGATTCGGTGGCGCGGGCCCGAGAGGTGGCACACAGAACATCAACTTCCAGGACTTCGACATCGGCGGCTTGGGCGGACTCGGCGATCTTTTCAGCTCGATGTTCGGCGGTGGAGAAGCTCGGCAGTGCTCGCATCCACGGGGTCCGGAGAAAGGGCAAACGGTCGAAGCGAATCTCGATATTCCGTTCCGCACGGCAGCGCGTGGCGGTAAGGTACCGATCGAGCTCGAGGTTAAAGAGGAGTGTGGTACGTGTCACGGGACCGGGGCAGCGCCGGGCGCGCAGCTCAGAACGTGCCCCGAGTGCAATGGGCGCGGCGTAATCTCGTTCGGTCAGGGCGGATTCGCGGTAAACCGTCCATGTCCTGTATGCCTCGGACGGGGGCAGGTACCGACGGAGCCGTGCCCGACGTGCCGCGGTACTGGCGAGGTGCGTGCGCGGCGAAGAGTGCTGATCAACGTTCCGCCCGGAGTGGACACGGGATCCAAGATTCGCCTTAAGGGACAGGGCGGGAAGGGAAACGCAAACGGGCCGCCGGGCGATCTCGTCATCACCTTCAACGTCTTGCCGGACAAGTTTTATCGGCGCGACGGATTGGATGTCATTGCCACAGTGCCGCTCAACATCGCGCAAGCGACCCTCGGGACGAAGATTAGCGTGCGCACGCTCGATGGAAAAAAAGTGGCGATCAAAATTCCCCCAGGTACTCCATCAGGCAAACGCTTTCGCGTACGCGGCCAGGGAATTCAGAAAGGTGAAGCGAAGGGCGACCTGATCGTCGAGGTCTCCATCGCGGTTCCGGAGAAGCTCTCCGAGGAGCAGGAGCGCATGATGAAAGAATTCGCGAATGCTGGCGGACTCAAGTACTGAGCTCCGCCGAGCAACGCGAGGAAGTGAATTACAGCCGCCTGATCCAGATATTCCGATAGCGCACCGGATTGCCGTGATCCTGCAGATGTAGTGGCTGTCCCGGCGGATGCGCGATGTAGAGCGCCGGTCGGTCGTGATAAGTAATGCCGTAGATCTCGACGTTGTTCTGAATCAGCACGCCGTTGTGGAGAACGGTCACGCGCGCGCGTTCCGTCACTTTCCCCTGGTCGTCGAATTTCGGCGCCTTGAAAATGATGTCGTAAGTCTGCCACTGACCCGGTGGGCGTGATGCGTTCACGAGTGGAGCATATTGTTTGTAGACGGCGCCGGCTTGGCCATGGAAATACGTCTCGTTCTGGTACGAGTCGAGGACCTGAATCTCGTAGCGGCCCATCAGGAAGACTCCACTGTTCCCACGCTCCTGACCTTCGCCTTTGACTATCGCGGGAGTTGCCCACTCGACGTGAAGCTGGCAGTCGCCGAAGGAGTCCGCTGTGACGATTTCTCCGGCTCCCGGAACGACTTCCATGTAGCCGTCTCTGACGAGCCACTTCGCGGGCGAGCCATCGGCGCTGCGCCACTTGGACAAGTCGCGGCCGTCGAAGAGAACGATCGCGTCGGATGGAGGGTCAGCGCTCGTCCGACCCGGTGTGACAATTGGCGGCGCGTGCTTCGGGGGTGGAAAGGGCGCAGCGTCCTGCGCCAACATTGTGGAAGACCCGACCACGCCGATGCTTGCGGCAGCGAGGAACGCACGGGCGGTCACCATGGGATTTGCGGCGAGTGGTAGTAGTTCACGCCCATGTACCTCCAGCGCGGGGCGTGGCTCGCGAGCCGCACTCGGAAGCTCTGCCAGTCGCGAACCGCCTGGGGCGTCCAAGCTACTTCCGCGAGGGCTGCTAACCGTGGCATCGCCAGAAATTCTACAGCGCCGATATTTCGCACTGTCTCGCTCCAGACAGGTCCCTCTATGCCCAGCACATCCTTCTCCGTCACGCCGGGATTGTAGGTCGCGGGGTCCCAATCGTAAGCGTCATTCACCTCGATGAGCGCCGCCCAGTCCAATCCGAGCTCCGTTCCCGCGTTGTATTTCATGTCGAGATATGTTTTCTTCGCGGGTGAAAGCACCAGCTTCGATCCGTATTTGAGCGCCTGCGCCGCCGAATCTCCTTTCCACGACTGCACTACCGACGTTGGCTTGAGCCGCGCTTTGTAGATCTCCTCCCAGCCGATCATCCGCTTGCCATGACGGTTCACGATGTCCTGAACGCGCTCGATGAAACGCGTGTACTGTTCGTCGGTTAAAAGTTTTACCTCGTCCCCGCCCACGTGGAAGAACGGGCCCGGAGTGATCGCCGCGATCTCGCGAACGACGTCATCGATCAAAGCATAGCTCTCTTCCTTGTCGACGCAGATGCTGCTCCAACCGACGTCGGTGCCTGTGTACAATCCCGCGGGACGCTCGCTGCAGCTCACCTCCGGATAAGCGGCAAGCGCGGCGTTCGTGTGAGCCGGCATATCGATTTCCGGAACGATCGTGATATAGCGCGCTGCCGCGTAACGCACGATGTCCTGGTACTCGGGCTGCGTGTAGAAACCGCCAGGCCCGCCACCAACCTGGGTCTGCGATCCGACCTCTGTAAGCTTTGGCCTCGAGTTTATCTGGATGCGCCAGCCCTGTTCGTCCGACAGGTGCAGGTGGAACATGTTGATCTTGTACAACGCGAGGAGATCTATGTACTCCTTCACTTCTCTCACAGTGAAGAAGTGTCTCGACACGTCGAGCATTGCTCCGCGCCACGCGAAGCGCGGCCGATCGGTAATCGATACAGCAGGAATGGTCCAGGCGCTGCGATCGACACCGATCTCCGATTCGATGGCCGTCGGCAACAATTGCCTGATCGTTTGGACGCCGCGGAACAGACCCGCTGGCGTGTTCGCGACGAGTCGTACTGAATCAGGAGTTACCGTGAGGTTGTAACCTTCATCGCCGAGCGTGGCAGCGTCGCCGCCCAGCCGCAGCTCGATTGTGTTTGGCGCGCCTCCGACTGCAGCCGCTGAGACGACGAGCGGAAATTCTGTCGCGCGCCTGAGGAAGGCCGCGAAGCTTTGACCGATCGCGTCAACCTCCGCGTTGTTCGCCGGCGTCGCGATTACAGTTGTCCGATTGATCTCGAATGGAACGCCGCCTCGCAGTTGCATCGAGGCAGGCATTGGGATGAGAAGCGGCGTTGAGACAGTCGGTGCCGGCGTCGTCGAGACCCTGACGGGCGCGCTGCACGACATTACGAATGCGCCAACACCTAACATTGTCGCAAACTTCGAGAACTTCCGTGGTTCGCCTGCGAACATGAAGCAGCTCCGTGGAAAGGGTCGCGTGGCAGATCTTTCAGTTGTGCTTTGTGCGACTAGCACCAAGTCGAGGCAATCAAGCTCAGGCCGCGAGGACTGGCAGCGAAGTACGCTCCCGCTTTGACGCTTCGATAAATCCGCCGCCTAGGACTCGCTGGCGGTCATAAAATACGACCGATTGCCCCGGCGTGATTGCAGAGACCGGCTCGTCCAGCGCTAGCTCTATCTCATCATTCTCGAGCCGCACTATCTCGGCCCGGGCGAGAGGCGCGCGATGCCTGACGCGAACACTCACGCTGTCCCCAACGGTTGGCGCATCCGCGAGCCAGTTCACCTCACGCGCCACAATCCCATTTCCGAGCAGCTCGTCGCGGGTACCAATCACGACGGCACGCGTCTCGGGACGGATCGCAATCACGTACATGGGCTTCGGGAATCCACCTGGGACGCCGCGGCGCTGCCCGATTGTGTAGCGGGCGAATCCATTATGCTCTCCCACCACGATGCCGCTCGCCGTAACGATTGGCCCGCTCGACAACGCTGGCGCATCCGCGGGCAGTCGTTGCTCGAGAATGCGGACGTAGTCTCCGTCGGGCACGAAGCAGATCTCCTGACTCTCCGGCTTCTCCGCAATCACCTCGAGTTCCATTGCGTGCGCGCGCGAGCGTGTCTGCGCCTTGTCGAGAGCACCAACGGGCAGAACCATTCTCGACAGAACGCTGCGATCGATTCCCCAGAGGAAATAGGTCTGGTCCTTGTTCTCATCGATACCGCGTACGAGCTCGCCATTCACGATGCGGGCGTAGTGGCCAGTCGCGATCCACTGTGCATCGACGGCGTCCGCCTTTCTCAAAAAATCCCTGAACTTCGTGAAAGTATTGCAGCGCACGCAGGGGATGGGCGTTCGGCCGCGCGCATACTCGTCGACGAAATTATCGACGACATCGTGTCCGAAGCGCGTCTCCAGATTCAGCACGTAATGCGGAATCCCTAGCTGCTCGCACACCCGTCTGGCGTCGTTCACTGAGTCGAGCGAGCAGCACGGTCTGTCCGGGACATCTTCGCCGTGACAAAAAAGCTTCATTGTCGCGCCGATAACATCGAACCCCTGCTCGACAAGAATTCCAGCGGCCACCGACGAATCGACGCCGCCGGACATTGCCACGAGTACTCTCTCTGGCTTCATCCTACTGTGCCTCGGAGAATTCGCGAGCCTTCGCAACGAGCGTTGGGAAGATCTCGATTACGCAATCGATGCATCGATCTGTCGTGAGGACGCCAAGGCTCATACGGATTGCGGCGCTGGCAAGGTCGGGCCGGACGTTGAGGGCCGTGAGAACATGTGATGGATCAATGCTTCCGCTCTGACATGCGGATCCGCCGGAAGCCGCTATTCCGCGTAGATCGAGCGCCATCAGCAGTGACTCGCTGTCCGTCCCGGGCACTGACACGTTCAGGATATGTGGCGCTCGCTCGGCCTCTCTTCCATGTACGACTGCGTCAGGAATTTTCTCCAGAATCCCCGCCTCGAGTCTATCGCGGAGACGCGTGAGTCGCGCGCAGTGTGCCTCGCACTCGGCGAGCGTCAGCTCCGCGGCGCGGGCGAGTCCGACGGCGGCGGCTACGTTCTCGGTTCCTGGACGACGGCCGCGATCCTGCGTGCCGCCGTGCATCAGTGGCTCAATCTGAGCCCCGCGCCGAATGAACAACGCACCGATTCCCTTGGGCGCGCCGATCTTGTGGCCGGAGATCGTGAGAAAATCAAACGGCTGCTTCTGCGCGTCGATCGGAACCTTTCCGAACGCCTGCACTGCATCCGTGTGAAAGAACGCACCACGCTCCTTTGCCTTCTCCGCGAGCTTCGGCACGGGCTGAATAGTGCCAATCTCGTTGTTCACCCACATCGTCGAGCAGACGGCGACAGTGTCGTCGAGCAGGGCATCGAACGATGACACGTCCACGACCCCCGCAGGAGTCATCGCGACGAATCGCTCTTCGGCGCCTTCGCGTCCAGTCTGGTGCACCGCGCCCAGAATCGCCTTGTGCTCGATCGGAGTAGTGAGCACCGCGGTGCGTCCGCGCACCTTCAGTGCGCGCCAGGCGCCGAGGATCGCGAGGTTGTCGCCCTCGGTACCGCCGGATGTGAAGCAGATCTCGTCAGGACGTGCGCCTAGACATCGGCCGACTCTCTCGCGCGCTTCGTCCAGCGCGGCGCGCGCCTCCCGTCCCCAGCGATGGGTGCTGGATGGATTTCCGAAGCGTGGGCCAAAGAATGGCTTCATCGCCTCGAAAACTTCCTCACGCACCGGCGTCGTTGCGGCGTGGTCGAGGTAAATGGGATCAACCGCGGGAGTCATACCCGCAATTTAAGGGACGTGCGGAGAGCGAGCGAGAGAGGATCATCCCTGAAAGAACTTGCTGCGCACTTCCCAGAGCTTCGGAAAAAATCGTTGCGATACTGTCTTCTGCAAATATCTCGATCCCAGCGTGCCACCAGTTCCGGAGGTCGCGGGGCCGATGATTCGCTCGACGAGCTGAACGTGCAGAAATCGCCACATCGCGAATCCCTGCTCGTACTCCAGCAAACTTTCGGCGAGCATCTGCAGCGGGCGCTGGTGCGCCTCGGCGTAGATCTGTTCCAGCGTCACGTTGTGCGCGACGAGCAGATCCTCGAAGAGTTGTTGCAGCGTCGGCTTCGTGAACGCTTCCGCCACGAGCGGCGGAATTTCGCCGTGCTGCTTGAGTACCTGAACGAAGTGCTCGTCACGCATGCCCGACATCGCTTCGATTGCGCGGAACTGGACGCTCTGCGAGCCGCTCGAGGTACCGAGATAGCCACGGAATTGTGCGAACCGTTGCGGGGGAAGCGTCTCGAGCGCCGAGAGCTGACCGGTCACTATGCGAACGAGCGCGTTCACGCGCCGGGTTGAAGTGAGGGCGCCCAAGGTGTCTTTCGCCTCGAGAAGTCCAACAAGACCTTCGAGCTCGTGCAGGATGACCTTGAACCACAACTCGCTCGCCTGATGGACGATGATGAACAACAGCTCATCGGGATGCTCGGGCTCCGAAACGGTCCGCTGCAGCTTCAGGAGCTCGTCCAGCGCCAGATAGGAGGAGTAGGTTAGCTCCTTCGCTTGCTGCTTTGATTGCGCGGGCTTCTGTGTCTTTCGCTGTCGTTCGGTCAAAACGTCGACACCTCGAGAGCGGCGACATCTTCGACTCGCATCGTCTCCGTCGTGTAGAAGGGCTCGCCGTAACGACAGCGAATGAGCGACCCATAGTGCGCGGCGTGATGGCGAATCAGATCGTGGAGCGGCTCGCCGTTGGGGTAAACCTCACCAGCCTGGACTGCCTCACCGAACTGTGACTCGTAACATCCGATCGCCTCCAGTTTCTTCTCGAACGAATCAGTGATGTCGACCACGAACGTGGGCTTTTGATTGTCCTCGCGGAATGAAAGCGCGTGCAGAACCTTGCGCGGCCGATGCGGTGGTACACTTGGCTCGACCATTTTGAGTCCGGCGACAAAGCACGCGTCTCTCACGAGTTGCGCGACTATCGGGTGGTCAGGGTGTCGGCCATATAAAGAGTGCGTGATAACGACAGTGGGCTTGAGCCGCCGGATCACGACGGCGACTCGCGCGCGCGTTTCAGGAGTATTCTGAATCCCCCCGTCCGGCAGGCCGAGGTTCTCGCGAACTTGGACGCCCATCACTTTCGCGGCCTTCGATGCTTCCTTCGCCCGCAGCTCGGGAGTGCCGCGACTCGCCAGCTCACCCGCCGCGAGATCGAGAATGCCAGTCGTCCGCCCAAGCATCTGCGAACGAATCAACGTCCCTCCGCAAATGAGCTCGATGTCGTCAGGATGGGCGGCGATCGCGAGAATGTCTACCCGTGTCATCCGGGAAAGCTAGCTACTCATATCTCAGCGCGTCGATTGGATCGAGTTTCGCGGCGCGCTGCGCTGGAAGAATGCCGAAGACGAGACCAATGCTCACCGACACCATCACCGCGATTATGGTGAGACCAAGCGGCACCGCGGCGTCGATCTTCATCGCCAGAGTCGCAAGTCGCCCGAACGACAAGCCGATCAGAATTCCCAGAATTCCGCCGAAGCCCGTGAGTGTCGCGGCTTCCACCAGGAACTGAAAGAGAATCTCCCGCCTCGTTGCGCCGAGTGCTTTGCGGATTCCGATCTCGCGCGTGCGACTCGTCACTGAGACCATCATGATCGCCATCACGCCGATGCCACCGACGAGCAAGCCTACGCTCGATAGCACGATCATCACGAGAAAAAAGACCCCCGTGATCTTGTTGAAGGTGTCGAGAATCTGATCCTGCGTTATGAGATCGAAGTTATTCTTGTCCGCCGGATGCAACCGCCGCATCTCCCGCAGCGCGATGGTGACGGCTTCCTGTGCATCCGCGGTCGTGACGCCCTGTTTCGGTTTCACCGGGATGTATAAAGCGTTCGTCTTATCGATCGTGAACTCGTGATCCAGCATCGCATAAGGCACGATTGCGCCGATGTCCTGGCCCGGCGGCGAGAAGATGTTGCCCGGCTGCGCGTAGAGTCCGATCACTTTGGCGGGTCTTCCTCCGACCCTGACGGTTTTGTCCAGTACCGATTCCCGCCCAAAGAGTTTTCGCGCTGCGTTCTCGTCGAGAACCACGACGTTCGAGCCCGACGCCAGCTCCGCGGGAGTAAACCAGCGGCCATCGAGGAGCTCGCCACCCTGAATCTCCTGGTATCGGTCGTCAGCGCCGACGATCAGGAGGTTCTGCGTGCGCTGTGCCTCATAAGAGAGCCGCCCGTTGGTCTGCGCCCACATCGCGGCGTATGAAATCTCGGGAAGCTGCCTGATGCGCTGCGCTTCCGCCTCGACCAGGTCAGGACGCACGCGTATCCACTTGGGCAGGCGATCGGGGTTGACTGGTGTCTGTGAGAATACCTTCACCACGTAAAACGTCGTCGGTCCGGCGATCTCGATGGTGCGAACGATCTGATCCTGAATTCCCTGGACGATCGCGGCCATCGTCATCACCGTTGAGACGCCAATCACGACGCCAAGGATCGTGAGCGAAGATCGGAGCTTGTTCGCGCGCAAAGTATCGAGCGCGATCTGCATGTTACTCTTGATCCGCTCGGCGATGATCATTCGGCACGCAACGCGGTGATAGGATCGAGTTGCGCGGCTCGAGAGGCGGGATACACCCCAAACAGCACACCGACTCCAGCGCCGAGCGCGAGGGCCAGCATCACGGACCAGGCGCTTACGCGAGCGGGCAGCGGCGAGGCCAGACTCACGAGACTGGCGAGACCCCAGCCGGCCGCGACGCCACAGAGTCCACCGATGGTCGCAAGAACGATGGACTCGACCAGAAACTGTCTCCGGATGTCTCCAGGCTTTGCACCCAGCGCTTTGCGCACTCCGATCTCGCGCGTGCGCTCCGTAACTGACATCAACATGATGTTCATGATCACGATACCGCCGACGACGACGCCGATTGCGACGATGGCAGGAATGACGGAGAAAAGGATTCTGGTGAGATTCTTCCAGAATTGTACGAGCGCATCCGCGGTCTCCACGGAATAGTCGGGCTCTTCGGCGGGCCTGAGGCGATGCGCGATTCTCATCGCCTCGTTCGCGCGCTCCATTCCGCTGGCGACCAGGTCCGCGCTCGGCATCTTTACCGACACGGTGTTCGTTTTGCGGCGGCCATAGATCATCTCGAACGACGGAAGTGGAAGCAGCACGAAGCCGTCGAACGACTGTCCGAGGACGCGTCCCTTCTTCGCTATGGTGCCGATGATCGTGAACCGCTGGCCGACGATTCTGATATCCTG
>CADDZN010000116.1 GCA_902812375.1 bacterium
ACCGCGAGTTCTGGCAGCGCGTGGAGGAGCGGAACAGAAACACCGCTCAGCGGGTCGACCGGCTCGGACTCCCGGAGTATTTCGCGATGGAGGCGTACGTCGTCCGTCGCGCGGGAGCGCCGATCGAGCATGAGATGGTGTCCACCAGCTCGCTGGCGGAGCGAGAGCCGCGGGCTCGAGGGACGCTCGCCAAGGCTGGGCGCTGAGCTTAGAATGCCGCCTTAAGCGGCGGCGACCAGTCCGAGAGTCGAGCGTCGCCCGACGATGTCAATTGCCGCAATCTCCCCGTCTTCTCATCGAGCACCCAGATATTTCTCTGGTCGCCGATCGCGCCCAGCCGTCGCGTGATCGAGAGATGGCGCCCGTCTGGCGCCCATGACGGGTCCTCGTTCTCCCCTTCGCTCGTGAGTTGGTGCATTACGCGGTCTTTGAGCCCGATCGTCCACACCTGGAAATCACCGTTCTGCTGTTGGAACGCGACTTCTTCGCCCGTTGGCGACCAGTCCGGGCCAGTGCGATAACTCCGCTTGCCAGGCACCACCGGCGTGAGCGGTCTCAATCCCGTTCCATCCACGTTCATCGTGAACAACTGCGGCGTGAGCGGCCTGGGTGACATGAATACCATCTGCTTGCCGTCAGGGCTGAAGCTCGGCGACGTCGTCTCGAAGCCTGTGCGTCCCACAAACGGCACCGCTACGGAATCGTCGCCAGACGCACTCGCCAGAAACAATTCGGCGGGAGAGTCACCTCCTGCCGCCCAGACGATGTTCTTGCCGTCCTTGGTGTACACCGGTGTGATGTTGAGCCCGCGATTGGAAGCCGCGAGGAGCTGCGTGCGATTGGTACGCAAGTCGATCTGCGCGATGCGGGTTCCCCGGTCGTCGGCGTCGACGTAAACGATGTAGCGTCCTGACGGATGCCACGACGGCGAGAGCGCCGCGCCGATGGTGGGAAGCGTGCGCTCGTTGGCGCCATCGCTGTCGACGACCTTGAGCACTTTGCCTTCGACGAAGGCGATTTTGGTCGACGCGATTCCGCGCGTTCCGGTAATCCATCGCTCAAGCTCGTCGCTCACCCCGTGAATAGCGAAGCGCCGCTCTCGGGTAACGGAATCGCGAAGCACGGTATCCCGCGCCGCGATGCGCGCAAAAGCGGAATCAAAATGAGCCGTGTCTTGCGCCGCCGCGGCGAGGAGTAGCGAATCCCGATGTGCGAGCTCGCGGGTGAGCGAGTCGCGAACGGCAGCGGCACGCCGCGCGGCGACCCGGTCACCGGGATGCTTCAACGAGACCGGACGAGCTGCCGCTCGAGCGAGACTGTCGCGCACCAGTGAGTCTGCAACGAGCGCATTTGCGGTCAGCCGAGCGCGCCGCTCGATGATCGTGGTCAGCGAATCGCGAATCGTCTGAAGGCGGTTGGGTGGAATTCGGGGCAGTCTGAAGACAGCCTCCTGCCTCAACACTCTCCGCCGTGCATCAAAAACTTCGATCCGGATTCCCGTCGTGGTCGGCCGTCCGCGCACCACAAAATTGGCGCGAGTCTGCGCCAGCGGCGCGAAGTTGATATTCCTCTCACCCGGTTGCCATACCTCGGCCAGCGTTACGCTGTCGAGAATGAGTGGCTGAATGCGGTCGCCAAAATCGAAGTCGCGCTGGATGATCGTGCGCGTGGAGTCACCCGGCGTCGTGTCGATTGGCAGCACGACAACCGCCGGCGGCACCTCGATAGGCCGTTGCGGTTTCGGACGAGAAGGCGGGCGATTTTGTGCGTGCAAAGCCGGAGTTACGGCGAAAAGCGCAGCCACTCCGAGGAGGATTCCGTTGAATCGGCTGGTCATCTGTTCTTGAATTTATTCAATTCGATGATCATACACCGCAGAGACGACAAAGCCGCGGAGGAAGTTCCTCCGCGGCTTTGTCTTGATCGGGTTGCTCGTTACTTCGCCAGGTGGAACTGAAACGGCATCTGCACGAGCTGCTGAACCTTCTTGCCCCCGATCTGCGCCGCCGAGAATCTCATACGGGGGAGCGCATCCTTCACGGCGGCGGTGAACGCCGAGTTACTCGAGTTGAGGATCTTGAGCGTGCCCGGTTCGTAGCGGCCGCTCTCGTTCACGACGAACTGCGCCAACACTTCTCCCTCTACGCCCGCGTCTCTGAGGGATGGCGGGTATTCCGGGGCCTCGCCGCCAATTTTCTGAACGGCTTTCTCGACCTGGAATTCCATGTACGGGCCGTGCTCAGCGAGGTCTTTCTTGATCCCCGCTTCCTTACCGGTGTCGCCTTCCTTGCCGGTGCCGCCCTTGACGCCATTAGCCGTGCCGCCGGCAATGCCCTTGCCGCTGAAATCGGCTTCGTTGGTGATCGCCTTCGACAGGTCGATCTTGGGCAGGTTGGTCGGGATGTTGATAGGCGTCTCGAGAACCTTGAACCCCTTGGGAGGCGCCGGAGTTTCGACCTTCGGCAGCTCTACCTTGGGAGGCGTAGGTACCTTCGGCTTGGGCGCAACTTCCTTCGGCTTGGGCGCTTCCTTGGGCGGAGGGGGCTCCTTCTTTGGAGGCGGCGGTGGCTCATCCTTCTTGACGGCCACAAAGCTCACCTTCTCTTCCCTGTTCTCACGGACCTTTCGTACTCCTGCCCTGGCGGTAGCGAAGATGGCGAAGAAGAGGATGAGAGAGTGCAAAACTATACTTGCTACGGTCCCGCTTACTGACCGCTTTTTTTTGTCTGGTTTGGATTCGAGTAACCGCATTGTGCTCCCCTGTTAAAGCTGCCTTCCTATAGAGCAAAGTGGGTACCAAAATGGCGATTTTTTGGGAGCAGATTTACACAATTTTCATAGGGAAAATCGATCATTTCTGGCACGAAAATCCCACTGAAAACCGGGCGACGTTTCCGCGGAGTTTATGGCCCGCTAGCGGGGTCTGCCGCGAAGATTTCGCGACTCCAACTCTGATTGGCGTAAGACCTGCCTCTTCCGCGACGCAAGAATTCTTCAACTCTTCTCGAGGTGACAATGCACAACGCGCGCTTTCGACTCACGACGGCAATTGCGGGGGCGACAATGTGCGTCTTCGCGGTAACCGCGTCGGGTCAAACCACTCCGACTACGACGGGTACTACGACAGGAACCCCGCAGGGGACAGCCGGAACCACTACCGGAACCCCGACTGGAACCGCCGGGACGGCGACCAACCCCGGCGGCTATAACGGCACAGCTTCGACCCCTGCCGGCACAGATCAGACGGCCGGAGCTCCGGGCACCACGACGGGAACGGCGACCGCTCCAACGACCACCACGGATGGCACGATCGCTCCAGTCGATAACACCACCACCACCACCGGCGACAACAATCGCGGTTTCCCCTGGGGTATCCTCGGCCTCCTCGGTCTCCTTGGTCTGTTCAGAGGAAGGTCGACTGAGGTACGCCGCGACACTTACGCAACCACCACCCCGGGAGCCCGCACGACGACGGTCGGGACGGGCACCGCTTACGAGGACAGAACGGCTACCCCGCGAGCCGCATCCGGGACGACTGGGACAGGGACTGGCACTGGCGGGACCGGCACCATGGGTGACACAGGCGCGAGGCGCTAACCTCAGAATCACGAGTTAATAAAAAAGGCGCGGATCTCTCCGCGCCTTTTTTATTAACTCAACTCGTGATTCAGCGAGCGTTGTTCTTTGACGTCGCTTTTCGTGTAAGAATTCCGCAGACCGCCTCGAAGGCTTTTCGTCCGGGCGTGCCCGCTCGCGGACGATCCCACACCATATGCATCTGGTCGCGCGGATCAACTTCTCCTTCGTCCTTGACCAGCACATTGTTGGCGCCGTAGAGCGTGCTGCGAACTCTCTTCACCCGTACCGGTGCGCATTTGACGTACGCTCTCTCGACGAGACGCGTGTACTGCTTCTTGCTCTCGATGACCCGCGGCCGCTTGTAGTCCCAGCTCGTTACGGTAGTCCAGGTTCCCGGTGACTGAAGCACTACACTCGCCGTGTCGAAAATTACGGTGAGATCAGAATCCTTATAAACCTGGCGCCATGGTGCCTGCGCGCGAGCTACACCCGGCGCGATGAGTGCGCCGAGAATGATTGCCAATCTACCGACCGAACGTTTCATGAGATCTCCTTGAGGCGTCACTCGTCGAGTCTGTTGTAATCAGGGTGACAGCGGTGTGAACTAATCTTTGAGCGATTGGAGTATATACACCGCGAACGCAATATCGCCACTTGGCGACTCGAATGACGCTCACGATCTCCCGCAAGCTTGGCCCCGTAGCAATTGGGGCGGTCACTGGTGCGGCACTGCTTCTTCTGCAGCACGAGCTCCGAGCGTACCACTATCGTGACCTGATGCGGCAGGTGTGGACGCTCCCGCATTCTCATCTGGCGCTGGCACTCGTACTTACCACACTCGCTTACGCGGTGCTGCCAGGATACGACGCCGTCGCACTGTCGTACGTCGAGCATCCGCTGCCTCTACGACGCATTGCTTTCGGTTCTTTCATCGCGTACGCGCTGAGTCACAGCCTTGGATTCCCACTTCTCAGCGGCGGTCCAGTGCGGTACCGGTTCTGGAGTGTGTGGGGTCTCTCGACGTCCGAGATCGCGCAGGCGTTGGGCTTCGCGGGGGCCACGTTTGTCATCGGGATGATAGCGGTTGCCGGCGCGGTATTCGTGCTCGAGCCTGCGTCGACCGTCACGGTGCTGCGATTGCCCATCCCTTCCCTCAGACCGATCGGCGTTTTGTTCCTGCTCATTGTCGGAGCATACCTCGCTCTCAGCGCATCGCGGTACAAGAGCTTTCGTTTGCTCGAGTGGCGGTTCCCAATACCCTCTGTCCGGCTTGCCCTGGCGCAGCTCACCGTCGCCGTGATCGACTGGACATTGGCCGGTGCCGTGCTCTACGTCCTGCTCCCGCCGGGATACCACGTCTCATTCCTTCCAGTGCTCGGCGTTTTTCTCATCGCGCAGTTCGCTGGAATTCTTAGCCACGTTCCCGGCGGGCTCGGCGTGGTGGAAGCAATCGTGGTAGTCCTGCTCAAGCCGTACATACCGGCGGCATCGATCGTTGGCTCACTGGTGGCGTATCGAGCGTTCTACTATCTGCTGCCACTCGTCATCGCGCTCGCGTTCCTCACTGCCTTCGAGTTTCAGCGACGCCGTGACCGCGTCGCCGAGGTCGCAACGGTCGCCGGCGGAATAGTGGGCCGCTGGATTCCGGCGCTGCTGCCGCAGATTCTCAGCATCACCACGTTCATCGCAGGCGTCATTCTCATCGTATCCGGAGCGACGCCTTCGATCCGCGGCAGGGTCTCAGCTCTCGATGCGGTGTTGCCGCTCGGGGTCATCGAGCTGTCGCACTTCGCCGCAAGTCTCGCTGGAGCGGCGCTCATAATTCTCGCCTGGGCAATTCGTCGCAGACTCGACGCTGCGTACAGCCTTACCATCGCCGCACTTGTGATCGGTATTGTGACATCGGTGTTGAAGGGACTCGACTGGGAAGAAGCACTCGCGCTCACGATAGTGTTGGCAGCCGTCATTCCGTCGCGAAGAGTGTTCTACCGTAAGGCCGCCCTCACCACCGAACCTTTCAGCGCTGGGTGGCTTGCAGCGGTGGTCCTGGTGGGAATCGTTACGACCTGGCTCGCCTTCTTCTCCTACCGGAATGTCGACTTCACGAGCCCGGTGTGGTGGGAGTTCAGCGGCAACGGCGACGCTCCCCGTTCGCTGCGCGCAATGATCGGCGTGCTTGGAGCGCTAATGCTTTTCGCCTTGAGCCGGAAGCTGCGTCACGCCGAGCCCGAGCCGCAGCTCCCGTCGCCGCGTGAGCTCGATCTTGCGGCGCGGATTGCTCACGAGTCCCCAAGCACAGTGGCGAATCTCGCCTTGCTCGGCGACAAAGCGCTTCTGTTCAGCGACTCCGGAAGGAGCATGATCATGTACGGCATCTCCGGCAGAAGCTGGATCGCGCTCGGTGATCCATTGGGCGCCGAGTCCGAGAGCTGTGAGCTCGCTTGGCGCTTCCGTGAGAGCGCCGACAGACACGGTGGGTGGCCGGTGTTCTACGAAGTGAGCGCAAAACATCTTCCGATTTACATTGATCTCGGGTTGACGCTCCTGAAGCTCGGCGAGGAGGCGATCATACCGTTGAGTGAGTTCTCCCTCGAAGGCGGCAGCCGCAAGACACTTCGCCGCGCCCGAAAGGATGCGGTAAAAGCGGGCGCGACCTTCGAGATGATCCCACCGGAAGACGCGCACATTTTCCTGCCAGTGCTGAAACAGGTTTCGGACGAGTGGCTCGCGACCAAGCGCACCAAGGAAAAAGGGTTCTCGCTGGGCCGGTTCAATGAGCGCTACCTCCAGAGTCTGCCCGTGGCGTTGATCCGTGTGGGCGATGCCGTCGTTGCTTTCGCTAACGTGTGGCTGGGCGCCAACGGGACCGAAATTTCCGTCGATCTCATGAGATACACGTCTGTTGCGCCGCCGGGCGTGACCGAGTTCCTGTTGATCGAGTTGATGCTGTGGGGGAAAGCGAATGGCTTCGAGAGGTTCAATCTCGGAATGGCGCCGCTCTCAGGAATCGAGAACCGTTCTCTGGCTCCGCTCTGGAATCGGGTCGGCGCGCTGCTGTTTAGCCGAGGAGAGCCGTTCTACAAC
This sequence comes from bacterium, assembly GCA_902812375.1. Lineage (GTDB taxonomy): Bacteria > Gemmatimonadota > Gemmatimonadetes > Gemmatimonadales > Gemmatimonadaceae > UBA4720. Next base: position 6,664 of record CADDZN010000116.1, read on the forward strand.
TTCCAGGGTCTGAGGCAGTACAAGGAAAAGTTCGCTCCGGTGTGGGAACCACGATATTTGGCATCGCCGGGAGGGCTGGTGCTCCCCAGAATTCTTACGAATGTCGCGTCGCTGATCTCAGGCGGGTTGACGGAGGTCGTGACGAAGTGAGGCCTTTGAGCAATCCTGGCGCGCGAAAAAACTTCCCGCGCCGGCTCTTACTGCGACCGAGCCTCGCTGAGATTCTTCTGGCGTCATTTGTCCTTGGGTGTGCTCCGGCGCGGTCACCCTACAGGCCGCGAAACCCGAGCCTCCTCCGGCAGCCGCTCTATTTCTATCCGGAAGAGGGTCCCTCCAGACGTCCGCGGGCCGGAATTTTTTTTCTGGGAAACGATCTCGGTTTTTGGGGTCCGCATCAGAGGTTGGCTGAAGAGCTCGCCTCGAACGGCTACGCGGTGGTGGGATTCGACGTGAAAAAATTCCTCGACCACCTGCCGGATTCCGCGTTGCTGCGCGACAGCGTGCTGGCGCGGGATATCCCTCTCCTGATGAAGCAATCGTTGCACGAGCTGGGCGCCGACTCAGTGCCGACAATCGTCGCGGGGCACTCCTTTGGTGCCGACATCGCGCTGTGGACCGAAGCCAACGCGCCTCTTCCCGGCGTTGTCGGAGTTCTCGCGATCGGTCCAACGAAGCGGGATCATCCCACAGTCACGATCAACGACAAGCTGAATCTTGGCGAGCCAATGGAGCCGGGCAGCTTCTCGGTAGCGGAGCAGATTCGGGGCATTCCGCGTCAGGTGCATATTGCGCTGGTGCGCGGCGCCAGCGACAAGGAGCGCAGATCGGACGCGGCTTTCATTGCCGCCGGTGGAAGCCGTCTCAGCTACACCGTGATTCCCTTTGCCTCGCATTCGCTCAAATCACTGATCATTGCCGGCCCGATGATCGAGCACGCCGTCGATCGCCTCGTGGCGGGACACTAGCCGAGCATTCACCTGCTCCGACATCTCGCGCATCGCCTTGGGATTCATCGTTCGTACGATCGTGAGAATCGCGGCAAGCAGCGGCACGGCGACAAGGAGTCCCAGGAATCCGAAGAGAAGCGCCATCAACGCCTGGATCCCGAGCGTCATCGCCGGGGGCATGTTCACCCCATGCTTCATGAGCACTGGAACGAGCAGGTGATTCTCGAGGAACTGGATGACTATGTAGCCGATGCCCACCACGAGCGCTTTGTGGGGCGAATCGACGAAGGCCATCGCGATTGCGGGGATCGCGGCGAAGATCGAGCCAACTATGGGGATAAACTTCGCCACGCCGGCGAGGATGCCGAGTGGTACAGCGGCTTTGACGCGGATGAAGAGCAAAAAGCCAGTAGTGACGACTCCGATAAGCGTCATCGCTATCAACTGAGTGACGAGCCATCGTCGCAGAGTCGTCGCGACTCGTGCCATGGTCACCGCGGCCTGGTCGCGCTGGGGAGCGGGTACGAGCTCGAGCATCCCGCCATGATAGAGGTGCGGGTCGACGGCGATATAGGCGGCAATGAAAAGAACGAGGAGGAATGCGCCGGTAACGGCGAAAGTCGATGTGAGCATGCGCAGGAAGGAGTGTTGCGCGCCTCTGAACTGCCCGGTAATCTCGCGGCGGAGATTGCCGCCCACGGCGACCTCCTCGGTTCGCCGGGTAGTGGTCACGGCAACCCCGCCTGTCTGCGATGTGGAGAGGGTATCAATGCTGACGGAATCTTTCGCGGCGTGCAGGGAGTCCGGCGCGCTTGCGTTGAACAGCATGCCGAGGACTCCGTTGGAGCGGTGGCCTAGCCACGCGTCGATTTTGTCCAACGCTTCAGGGAGCCGCTGCTGAAGCTCGGTGGACTGCGCACGCAGAATTGGCGCGATGAAGGCGCCGCCTCCAATGAGAAGCCCAAAAAACAGCGTAAGAATTACTGCCACTCCGAGCCCGCGCGGCACGCGGCGCTTCTGTAGCCAGTCTGCTCCCTGGGCGAGCGGCAGACCGAACAAGACGCCGAGGAAAAACAGAAAAATCACCGGGTGCCCGATCCACAGCAGTCGCACGGCGATGTAGAACGCGAAGATCAGCGCGAGCACGCGTACCACATCGCGGGTGGGGAGTCGGAGCAGCTCGCGGGAATCCATTGTAGGTCGAACTCTAAACCCAACTCATGGTTTGTGCGAGATTGGAAATGCTGCCCGCTTCGGCTGGCTCCTAACACCAAAGAGGTCTAGCCACTAACACCAAAGAGTTCTGGCCACCGAGACGGAAGTTTCGTCCGGATGAAGCGGATTTAACGGATTTAGCGGATTGATCCCATTGGCGTTAGAGCACATAACACCAGGGCTCCTTTCTTTTTGTTATTTGCATTGAGATGTCTCTTTGGCGGGCAGGAGCCTGCCCG
>CADDZN010000117.1 GCA_902812375.1 bacterium
CTTCTTGTACCCGGTGAGAGTGATCGACGCACGGTTGTTGAACATGTCGATGTCCATACCGCCCTCGAACTCACCCGCGCGCTCAGGCTTCAGGTTGGGATTGCCGACGGCGCTGAATACGACGGCCGCTGTTCCCTGATCTGCAACGTTGGCATTCGCAGCGACGTAAAACGGCAGGGCGTCATTGGAGCCTGGCGAGTTGCCAGATTGTCCAAACGCTGTGCGCAGACGAAGCTGACTGATAAATCCGACTTTCGGGAAAAACGGCTCCTCCGAGACGACCCACGAAACGCTGCCCTTCGGATAAAACGCCGAAGTCGTCTTCGTTCCGAAGGTGCTGTTCTGGTCATCCCGGAAGCCACCGGTAATGAACAGTCTGTCGCGTAAAGCAAAAGTCTGCTCGAAGAAAACGCCGGCGTTGACCTTGAATGTCGACGACTCGTCGGCGCTTGCCACTGCTCCCGCACTGACGGTTGTCGCGCCCGGCGGCAGTACCGAGGATCCAGCGCCGTTGCGAGCGAAAATGCTACGGAAGTACTGCGCGCCCAGTGTCGATTTCGACACGATCGCGTCGGAAAGATGGAACTGTGATGTGCCACTCACGTCGAAGGTGTAGAGAAAGAAATTCGTCCGGTTGTTGGACTTGAAGCCCAGACGGCTGCTGCCGAAGTCGGAACACTGTCCCTCGCGGCAAAGATCCGAGTCGACTCGACTGATGAAATCGATGCCGAAGTTGCCGCGCGTCGTCAGCCAGCTAAGCGGCCGCCAGTTCGGATTCAAGCTCCCGATGAAGCGGTTGATGTCCTGCCCAACGGTCTCCTGGAACATGTCGCCCGGCGTAAAAGCTCTGTAGCCTTGCCGAAACAGGGTAGTTCCACTGATAAACCCGTTCGTTCTGTACCCCGGTCCGCCGTAAGCGCTCGAAGTGAGGCCCGTGGTGTTGTTCTCGGTCTGCGGCAAACGCTGCGAGCTCGAGATGAATGCGGTCGAGAGAGCAACATCAGCCAGCGGAGTAAGCTGCAGGTTCATGTTGTCGCGGAATGTCGCTCTCGTTAACGCATTCGGGCGAAGTTGCTCGCCGGGAATGGAGCCGTTTTTCGCCAACAACCGCTGGATATCAAAATCCGGAACTCTGTAAACTCCCTGCTCGCCCGCATAGTTCCCTTGCAGGAAGTAACGAAGCGTCTCCGAGCCGCCCGAGACACCGGCGCCGTACTCCTCCTGATACGAAGGGTGGATGGGCGTAATGTCCTTGGTAGCGAAAAGGTTGAGCGATGCAACGCTGTCAACTATGCAGGCGCCAAGAGATACGTCCGGCAAGGAGCACGTCGCCGAGACGTTAGCGCCGAGGTTGCATCGACCCAGCGCGGCATCTGACGCAGAGCACTTTTGCGTCGTCAAATCCGTCCGCCGTAGCATCCCTGTAGGCGAATGCCCAAACAGCGTGTAGGCCGTCGGATAAGTGTTGTGATCCGAGATCCACCCGTGCTGGAGATAGGTGTCCCAGCGGGCCGCGCCGACGCGGCCGCGCTTCGTCGTGATCACGATCACTCCGTTTGCCGCGTCTGTACCGTACAACGTCGAAGCAGACGGTCCCTTCACCACCTGAACGTCTTCGATCTGGTTGGGATCGATGTCGCTGAGTCGGCTCGGGTTCGATCCACCGATGCCGATGCTGGACGACCCGGTGGCGCTCTCCATCCGAATGCCGTCGATCAACACGATCGGGTCGTTACTGAGTGATAGACTATTCACACCGCGGATGCGAATGCGTTGGCCGGTTCCGGTCATAGTCCCGGCAAGCACTTCCACTCCGGGCGCCCGGGCATTCAACAAGTCGGTGATGTTGGTGACAGGCTTGTTAGCAACTACCGCTGCTGCGGGAATTCGCGGAATATCATTACCGATCTCGTTCTTCCGCTGCTCGCCAGTCGCTGTCGTCACAACCTGCTCGAGTTGAACCGCCGTCACAGCGAGACTGAAATTGAGTGTTGCCGTCCCGCCGGCTGGAACCGTCACTGGGAGTTTTTGCGCGACATGTCCGAGAGCGAGCACCCGAATTTCCTGCGCTCCGGTCGGCGCCGCGCGAATGATGTAGCTGCCGTCGTCTCTCGTCGGAACCACGATTCCCGTTCCGACGACAGTGACTCGCGCGTTGGGAACCGGTCGGCCCGTACCCTCCTCGCGCGCCACTCCTGTGATTGTCCCCGTTGTTTCCTGTGCGATCGCCAATGCCGGAACTACCACGGCAATGGCAATCGCCACGATCTGACGAAGATGTACCATTTCCCCTTGCCTCTTCCTGTCAGGATGGTTGGGCGACGAATCGGTCAGAACAAATGCGAATGCGCAGGAAGGCGAATTGCCCGCCTGGCTCGTCGGGATCGTATTGTCCGTGCCGGTTGAGGAGACCGTCTGCCTCCTCTGTAAATACCGTGTCGCTTCGGGGTAAATACTATGTATGCACCCTGACGCACGCCAGAAGCAGTTTTTCGGATTTTTGCGCTTTCTTGCAAGCGCTGTCCGTCCGGGCGCGAACCTCGACTCAGGTCGCGATGGTCGCCTTTTCAGTGACGACCCGCACGTCGTTGTTGAAGACCTGGAGGAACCCGCCGCTCACAGTGAACCGCCGGCCGGACGCGCCCGCCCCCAGGCGCAGCTCGCCATTTCCGAGCAGCGCCATCAGCGGGGCGTGACCTGTGAGAATTCCGAGCTCCCCGTCATACGCCGGCGCCACGACGGAGTCAGCCTCCCCCTCGAAAAGGATCGCTTCGGGGGAGATCACCGAGACCTTGAGCATCGCTTACGCGTTCTGCAGACGCTGCGCGGCCTCGGCCACTCCGTCGATCCCGCCCTGCATGAAGAAAGCCTGCTCCGGGTACTGATCGAACTCACCGGCCACGAGGCGCTCAAAGGAGGAAATCGTCTCCTCGAGCTTCACGTACTGTCCCTTGATGCCCGTGAACTGCTCCGCCACCGCGAACGGCTGCGACATGAAGCGCTGGATCCGGCGGGCACGACCGACGACGAGCTTGTCCTCCTCCGACAGTTCGTCCATGCCGAGAATCGCGATGATGTCCTGAAGCTCCTTGTAGCGCTGAAGAATCCGCTGAACATCGGTCGCTACCTTATAGTGGCGCTCGCCAATGAACTGCGCGTCGAGAATCCGCGACGACGACGCCAGAGGATCGACCGCTGGATAGATGCCGAGCTCGGTGATCGCACGCGACAGCACGACGGTCGCATCGAGGTGCGCAAAGGCCGTCGCCGGCGCGGGGTCAGTAATGTCGTCCGCCGGAACGTAGATCGCCTGCACCGAAGTGATCGATCCATTCTTGGTCGATGTGATGCGCTCCTGCAAGTCTCCCATCTCAGTCGCCAGCGTCGGTTGATAACCCACCGCACTCGGCATCCGCCCCAGGAGCGCGGATACCTCCGAGCCGGCCTGGGTAAAACGGAAGATGTTGTCGATGAACACGAGCACGTCGGAGTTCTCGACGTCGCGGAAGTACTCCGCCACCGTCAGACCGCTCAGTCCAACGCGGAGACGAGCTCCCGGTGGCTCATTCATCTGGCCGTAAATCAACGCGGCCGAGTTGATGACGCCCGACTCCTTCATCTCCAGATAGAGATCGTTTCCTTCGCGCGTCCGCTCACCGACGCCGCAGAACACGGATTTGCCACCATGTCCCTTGGCGACGTTGTTGATCAATTCCATGATCACAACCGTCTTGCCAACGCCGGCGCCGCCAAACAGTCCGATCTTACCACCCTTCACGAACGGCGCGATGAGATCGATGACCTTGATGCCCGTCTCGAATACTTCGGTCTTCGGCTCGAGATTGGCGAACTGTGGCGAGGGGCGGTGGATTGGCCACCGCTCGACGCTGTCAGGAATCGGCGGACCGTTGTCGACGGGCTGTCCAAGGACGTTGAGAATCCTTCCGAGAGCCGCTTCACCCACCGGAACAGTGATCGGCGAGCCGGTATCCTCTACATCCATTCCGCGCACGACCGCATCGGTCGACGACATCGCGACCGCGCGCACCTGGTTGCGTCCGATGTGCTGTTGAACTTCCACCACCACATCGATATCGACGCCAGCGTCGGTTTTGCCACGAATGCGCAGCGCGTTGTAAAGCTCCGGCAGATGCTCTGACTCAAACTCGACATCGAGCACTGGCCCAATAACCTGCACGACCTTGCCGATGTTTGCCTTCTTCACTTCGGCGGTCGAGCCTTTTTTTCTCTCGGTGCGGACGGCTGTTGCCATAATTACCCCTGTAGCGCAGCGGCACCGCCAACTATCTCGGCGATTTCCTGCGTGATCTGCGCCTGGCGGGCGCGGTTGAAAGTGCGGCGTAGAACGTTGAGCATTTCACCTGCGTTGTCAGTCGCGTTCTTCATAGCGGTGCGACGCGCGCCTTGTTCTCCGGCAGCAGTCTCCACGAGCGCGCGATAGACGGAGTTTCGGACATAAGATGGAAGCAGTTGCGTAAGAATTTCTTCCGCTGACGGCAACAGTATATAGTCGGGTTGAGGCCCGCTGCGCTCCGGCGGAGTTACGGGAAGGATCATTTGCGTCGAAGGCGGTGTCGATAGCGCTGACTGGAATTTCGCGTACACCACGTAAACCGCGTCGATTTCACTCGAGGCGAAGCGCGTGATCAACTCGTCAACGATTTCCGCCGCGTTCGCTGCCGTCGGGCGATCGCCGATGTCCACGCGGCTCGACGCCACTGCGCGCCCCACGTAGCGAAAATAACCTAGGCCTTTTTTTCCGATGACGTGAAGCTCGGCCTCGACGTTCTGCCCCTTGAGACGCGCGAGCAGTGCACGAGCTTCCTTGAGCAGATTCGCGTTGAAGGCTCCCGCCAGCCCTCTGTTGCTGGTCAGCACGATCACCGCGGCCTTGTTGACGGTCGCGGGCTGCCGCAGCAATGGAAAGCGCTCCGCCAGCTCCGGTGTGTAAAGGTTCGCGATCACTTCAGTGAGCGAGTTTGCGAACGGACGTGCGGCGACAACCCGATCCTGGGCGCGCTTCATCTTGGAGGTGGCGACCATCTCCATCGTGCGCGTGATCTTCCGGGTGTTCTCTACAGTTTTTATCCGGCCTTTGAGCTCGCGTCCCTTCGCCATAAGTCAGCGCTTCTTCGGCGCCAGCGTCTCGTTGAATTGCTGGATCGCTCGGCGCAGCTCGGCCTCGGTCTCCTTTGAGAGCACCTTCTCGGTGCGGATCTTCTGCGGCACCTGGGGGAATTGATGCTCCATGAACTCGAGGTAGCCCCTCTCCCACTCCTTGATGTCGCCAATCGCTATCTCATCGAGGAAGCCGTTCGTCACCGCGAAGATGACCATCACCTGCTGCTCTACAGGCATCGGATGATACTGCGGCTGCTTGAGAATCTCGACGGTGCGAGCTCCGCGCTCGAGCTGCTTCTTCGTCGCGGCGTCCAGGTCCGACGCAAAGGAGGAGAACGCCTCGAGCTCCCGGTACTGCGCGAGATCGAGACGCAGTCTTCCCGCAACCGCGCGCATTGCCTTGACCTGGGCCGAGCCACCGACACGCGATACGGAAATTCCGACGTTGACGGCGGGACGTACTCCGGCGAAGAACAGGTCGGCCTCGAGGAAGATCTGACCGTCGGTGATGGAGATGACGTTCGTCGGGATGTATGCCGACACGTCACCCGCTTGCGTTTCGATGATGGGAAGTGCGGTGAGCGAGCCGCCAGGCTTCTTGATATTCTTTCCATCGACAATCGAAGGATCTTCGCTCAGCTTCGCCGCACGCTCGAGCAGGCGCGAGTGCAGATAGAAGACGTCGCCCGGAAAAGCTTCGCGACCAGGAGGTCTGCGGAGGACGAGTGAGAGCTGACGATAGGCTGCTGCCTGTTTCGACAAGTCGTCGTACACGCAGAGCGTCGGAAGCCCCTCGTCATACATGAAATACTCGGCCATCGCGCACCCGGAATAGGGCGCGATGTATTGCATGGGCGCGGGATCAGACGCGCCAGCGACCACGACGATGGTGTACTCCATCGCACCCGACTGGCGGAGGCGTTCCACGACAGAGGCAACCGTAGAATTTTTCTGGCCGATGGCGACGTACACGCAGATGACGCCGGTGCCTTTCTGATTGATGATGGTGTCGATCGCGATCGCCGTCTTGCCGGTGCCGCGATCACCGATAATGAGCTCGCGTTGTCCGCGACCGATGGGAATCATCGAGTCGATGGCCTTGATACCAGTCTGCAGCGGCTCCTTAACCGGTTGGCGAACGATGATTCCAGGCGCTTCCGATTCGACTTTGCGCGTGTGCCTGGCGTTGACCGGACCCCGATCGTCGAGCGGCCGGCCGAGTGGATCGACGACGCGCCCGACGAGCTCGTGTCCAACCGGGACCTCGAGCACTCGGCCTGTCCGACGGACTTCGTCGCCTTCCTTGAGCTGGAGGTAGTCGCCGAGGACGACGGATCCGATGTTGTCTTCCTCGAGGTTGAGCGCCAGGGCCGTAATCTTCGCGCCAGTTTCGGATGACGTGACCTCGAGCATCTCGCCGGCCATCGCTTTGCTGAGGCCGTAGATGCGGGCGATGCCGTCCTTTACCTCGAGGACGGTTCCCACCTCCTCGACGTCGAGGTCGTGCAGATCGGCTGCCTCGATCTCGCGGAGGAGGATGTCCTTGATCTCGCCGGGGCGGAGGATGGTTTCAGTGGCCATTTTTGCGGTTTGCTCGGAGCCTGGGCTTGGGCGGAGCCGCAATGGGCGTTCCGCTGGGAATTTTTGCTTGTGAAATTTATCACAAGCGGGTTTTTAGAGCAACGGGAAGCTACTACCTCTGAAGTGCTTTAACTGCAAATAAAAACTACCGGCCGAGGGCTGATGGCGTCCCGGCTGGTGGCTCCGCGCTGGCTGTTTCTGCGCCGCGCATTGGCCAAGGGGGCAAGAGATGGGGGCGGAGCAACTGCACTTCAGTACCGCGATACAATGTTGCTGCGCGACCACAAAAGAAATTTCCCCGTTCCCCTTCCGGTCGTGAGCACCGAGGGACAGCCCGCGCGCAGCCCTGGGCCGGCACGCTGTGAGCCCCCGGCCGGTAGTTTTTATTTTGACTTTGCAGTTTAGCTTCAGCCGCCTCAGCTCCGGCTACGAGTCCGCCCTTGCGCGAACCGGTCTATCAAATCGGTTGTCCGGAGTCGCGCGAGCGAAGCGGGTCGAGTCCCGAAGATCCTTTGCGCCGTGACCGCCAGGTGCGACGAGGATGCGAAATCGAGGATGCGAGCGATGTCCCGAATGTCGTGCCCCGGATTTTTCGCCAACTCGGCAGCCGCGATAAGACGGACGAGATCGATCACTCGCTTGAGGTTCGGCGCCCCGGGGCGCGCGAAATTTCTACTTAGGTGCTCGCGGCTGAGTCCGATCGTCTTGGCGAGCTCTCGTGTGGTCACCGGCCGTCCCGAGTGGCTGATGATCACGTCCCACGCGCTGCGCTGGAGGGGAGTCGTTAGCCCCAGCACGTGGGGTGGATCGGCCAGAGCTACGCGGAATCGAGTAGAGAACGCGTGCGGAAGAATGAGATCTCGCGCCGCGTTATCCTCAATGCCTTCAACGATCACGTCGACGAAACCCAGAGCGGCGCTTCTCGCTACGGCCGGCGTGTCCGACGGGCGAAGCGACACCAATCCAAAGAAGGGTGTACTCGGAAACTCCGCTGCAAATGCGGCGGCTTTCCAGGTATTGTCGTCGGGAGCGCCAAGGTCAATGAGCGCGGCGTCGACGAGCGTGCGTCGAAATACAGACTCCACCTCTTCGGACGATCTCGCTGAGATGATTTTCCAGCGGCGTCGCGGAAATCCGCTGCGGACAATCGCGCGCGCGCGCTCACGCTCGAGGTGCACGAGCAGCGTCGGCAGCGTAGTGTCGGTGCTCGACGTCACTATACTCCAGCCTCGACCAGGTCGAGATCCGGCTTCCCCTCGATGAACTGACGCACGACCGGATCTCGCGTGTGCTGGATCTCGTCTACGGTTCCGACCTGCCGCACTTTTCCCTCGTACAGCATGGCGATCCGGGAGCCAACGGTGTAGGCGCTCCGCATGTCGTGCGTGATTACGATGCTCGTGACGCCAAGCTTTTCGCGCATGCGGATCATGAGCTGATCGATGATCGCGCTCGTAACCGGATCGAGCCCGGTGGTGGGCTCGTCGTAGAGGAGATACTTCGGTTGGCGGGCGATCGCGCGCGCAATTCCGACACGTTTGCGCATGCCGCCTGAGAGCTCTGCCGGAAATTTTTCCTCGACGCCGGGAAGATCGACGAGCTCGAGCGCTTCGCCGACGCGCTGCACGATCTCTCGCTCGGTGTGCCCTCCCTCCTTGCGGAGGCCCATCGCGACATTCTCCCCAATGCTCAGCGAGTCGAAGAGCGCGGCGAACTGGAACACGTAGCCGATGTGCGAGCGAAGCGCGTACAGCTCTGCCCTCGAGAGGCGGGGGACCTCCTGGCCGTCGACAAACACGGTTCCGGAGTCGGGCTCGAGTAACCCCACAATGTGCTTGATGGCGACCGACTTCCCCGTTCCGGAGTAGCCAATGATCACCATCGTCTCGCCTTCGTTGACGTCGAGGGTGAATCCTTCGAGTACGCGCTTGGGGCCGAAAGCTTTGTGAACGTCGACGAGCCTTATCACAAAGGTGAAATTAAACCATGGAGGGGAAAGGGCTAGGCTCGTATCTCGGCCGAGTTCTCCACGCAAAGTGTGAGTACCGGCTTGGGCTTAACTGCAAAATAAAAACTACCGGCCAGGGGCTGATGGCGTGCCGGCCGGTGGCTCCGCGCTGGCTGTTCCTGCGCGCGCATTGGCAAAGGGGCACCAGAAAGTAAGGCTAACGCACATGCGTTCTGCGCTAGAATCGTGTCGCACGTTCATAAAAGGAGCATCCCCCGTTCCCCTCTCCCGGTAGTGAGCAC
>CADDZN010000118.1 GCA_902812375.1 bacterium
GTCTTGTACAGATACGGCTTCATGTCGTCGAGCTGGTAGCGATTCGCGGCGAGGTACGCGATGCCTGCGCCGAAGTTCGACGCGTCGATCATCGAGATACGCGACCACTCCGGCAATCCTGGTGGCGTGATGTTCTTCCATGTTTTGCCGCCGTCCCGCGTGACGTGCACGAGCCCGTCGTCCGAGCCGGCCCAGATCACGCCGGGCACCCGCGGTGATTCCGCAATCGTGAAGACGGTCGCGTAATACTCCACCGATGTCTGATCCTTCGTGATCGGTCCGCCCGAGGGGCCGAGGGTGCGCGGATCATGACGCGTGAGATCGGGGCTGATCACGCGATAACTCTGCCCCTCGTCGTCGGACTGGAAAATCACACTGCTGCCGACGTACATCCGTCCTGGATTGTGTGGTGAGAGCACGATCGGATACGTCCACTGAAAGCGATATCGCGCATCGGCGGCGTCATGCCCCATGGGGTTATCCGGCCATGGATTCACGTCGCGCTCGAATCCGGTCGTGATGTCCTTGTGCGTGAGAAGTCCACCATACGATCCAGCAAATACGACGTCCGGCGAGTCAGCGCGCACCGCGATGTAGCCGCTTTCACCGCCGCCCACGTCGTACCAGTCGCTTATATCTATCCCGCCATTCTTCCTGCTTGGGCCACACTGCGTCGAGTTGTCCTGCTGCGCGCCGCAAACACGGTAAGGAAAGTGGTTCGTAGTTACCACGTGATAGAACTGAGCGGTGCCCTGATCCTGTTCGGTCCAGGATTTTCCGCCGTTGAACGACACGTTCGCGCCTCCATCGTTCGACTCGATCATTCGCTCCGCATCGTTCGGCGCGATCCACAAGTCGTGATTGTCGCCGTGCGGCACGGAAATGTTGCGGAAGGTTTTTCCATTATCCGTGGAGCGGTACATACCCGTGTTCAGCACGTAAACTGTATTCTCGTCCCTGGGGTCAGCGTAGATTCTCGTGTAATACCACGCGCGCTGCCGTAGCCTGCGGTCACTGTTCGTGCGCGTCCATGTCGCGCCGCCATCCAGTGATCTGAATACTCCACCCGAGTCGGCTTCGATAATTGCCCAGACGTGGCTCGGGTTCACGGGCGATACCGCTACGCCGATGTTTCCGATGATTCCCGCCGGAAGACCCGGGTTGCGCGTAATCTCCGTCCAATGCTCGCCACCATCGGTGGTCTTGAAGATTCCGCTCCCCGCTCCGCCAGACACCAGCTTCCACGGCGTTCTCCATGCCTGCCAGAACGCCGCATACAGAGTCTCAGGATTCTTTGCATCCATCACGAGATCGGTCACGCCCGTCGAATCGTTCCGGTACAGAATCTTTCTCCAGGTTTTTCCGCCGTCGGTTGTCTTGAAGACGCCACGCTCCGCGTTCGGACCGAACACGTGTCCGAGCGCGCCGACATAAGCGATGTCCGGATTGGTTGGGTGCACTCTGACGCGCGAGATCTGCCGGGTGTCGACCAGCCCGAGTGAGACCCAGGTTTTACCCCCATCGCTGGTGCGCCAGACACCATCGCCGTGCGAGACATTTCCACGAATGTCCCCTTCACCGGCGCCGACGTAGACGATGTCCGGATTCGATTCGCTTACACCGATCGCGCCAATCGTCCCGCCGAAATACTTATCGGTGACAGGTGCCCAGGTGATTCCGGCGTCGATGGTCTTGAACACTCCGCCACCGGTAGTGCCGAAGTAGTACTCATTGGGTCGCTTGCTAGATCCGCTGACGGCGACCGACCTTCCGCCGCGGAAAGGCCCGATCTCTCTCCAGCGCAGTGCGGCCAACGCCGAGGAGTCGTATGCGGCTGACGGTTGCAGCCTTGCCGGAGTGCGAGGCGGTGGTCCCCCCGTCCTCTGCGCGGTTGCGGGGGAAGAAAGGATCGAGGCAGCGAGTGCTGCGCTTACAAGCGAGCGAAGTGCATTTACTCTCACAATTCGGATCTCCGGCGGGCGGGTTGGATGGGTCGCTACTATGTAGCAGTCGAATCAACCCGACGGCAAGTGCCGCCCGCTCGAATGGCGTAGAGCCGTTATCGAAGAAATCTTTCCGCTGGCTGCGCCAGACGCTCGTCGCCCTCGCGCTCGGCGCGCTCGCGAAATTTCTCGACGAAATGACGGAGGCGTCTTTCGCCCCAATGGTAGCCCGTGGCGCTCTCAATGCTTCCCGGATCTCCCCACGCGCCGCCGTCTTCCTTTACGAATGCACGAGACATTTGCAAGCCCTCGACTAGTCAGCTCGAATGTCGCAGCTTTCACGCCGCTATCACGAGACTTGCAGGTACTGATGGCAACCCTAACGTGGAGACTGGATGAGACAGGAATCCTTCGAGGAGCAGCAGGAGGATCTCGATCCACATCGTCGCGAGGAACAGGACTCTGCGGCGATGGAAACCGCGGGACGCCTGCGTCAGAAAGGCGTCCTCCTCACCGGACGAGAGTCCGGGGCCCAGCTCGATGACTTGCTCACGGCCGTAGATCGGTTCGACGCGGCGGTGATCGCCAGAGGAGGAGACCTGTTTGTGAATACTCCGACGTCGCGTCCGCCGGAAAACCCCGACTTCGTGATTCCGCAGCGCATATCGGGTGAAGACCCCGAGGGATATGCGGCGCGGATAAACGACGCGGCGCAGCGTTTGGAGAGGGCTGACTTCTAGAAAGTCCAGTAGTTGTGAACAACGCGACGAACAGGAGCATTCGCTGGGCGCAGGCGGGCCTGCTGACGAACTCGGTGCTCGTGCTCGTCAAGTTCATCGCGGGAATAGTCGGCCACGCTAACGCCCTCGTCGCCGACGCGGTCGAATCGTCAGCCGATATTTTCTCTTCGCTGATCGTGTGGATGGGCCTGAGCATAGCGGCCCGTCCCGCGGATGAGGATCATCCCTTTGGACACGGCAAAGCCGAGCCGATTGCGGCCGCTGTCGTCTCCCTCATGCTCCTCGGTGCCGCAGCCGGAATTTCGGTGATCGCAATTCGCGAGATCGTGACACCGCACCATCTGCCTGCGCCGTTCACGCTTTTCGTGGCGGCCGGCGTAATTGCCATCAAAGAGATTCTCTATCGCCGGGTGTCACGAGTTGGAAGGGAAGTTGGGAGTACCGTAGTCGCGGCTGATGCCTGGCATCATCGTGCGGATGCAATGACATCGCTCGCCGCGTTCATTGGAATCAGCATTGCGCTGATCGGCGGCCCAGGTTGGGAAGCAGCGGATGACTGGGCTGCTCTCGTCGCCGCTGTGGTGATTGCCGTGAACGGATTTCGCACCCTGAAACCCGCTATTTCGGGCCTCATGGACGAAGCTCCGGACAGTACTGTGAAGGAGCGCGCGATCCAGGCGGCGTCGGGAGTCGAGGGCGTGCGCAGCGTGGAGAATCTCAATGTGCGCGGCTCGGGGCTTGGGTTCTACGTCGATCTGCACGTCAAGGCCGATGCAGGCATGTCGCTCGAGGCCGCTCATGAGATTGCGGCAAAGGTGAAGTACGCGATCATCGAGGCGATTCCCAACTGCGTGAGCGTGCTGGTGCATATGGAGCCCTATCGCGAGCGTGGCGAGCTCAAGGACGACCCGATCTTCAGCTTTCCACCGGCATAAGTGCGCGGGTTGCCAATCGCGGCTTTTTTTTGCGCGTTCCTTGGCATCGCTGTTTGGGTCGAGGCATGGTGTCCTCGCAGGCGACTTCAGCGAGCGACCAAGGAGACCCGCGACTGAGCGGAGCGAGTGAGCGTCGTTAGCGGCTCGCGCGCCGCTTGCGGGCACATGAGCGAGCGTGTCGCCAAGCTCCCCTACCCCCACCCGACGCACCGGCGACAAAAGGAATCGCTGCCCCAAAACCTGAGGCGGCGAAAAGAGCAGCCCGCAGCTCACAGCATGCTCAAAGAGCGAGCTGGTTGCGGCTTACTCGCGCTGCCAGTGGCCGCTCTTTCCGCCGAGCTTATCTGTGAGGTGAACTCCGCTGATCTCCATTCCCCGGTCGAGAGCTTTCACCATGTCGTAGATAGTCAGAAGCGCGACCGTCACTGCGGTCAGCGCTTCCATCTCGACCCCAGTCGGGCCCGTTGTCGATGCCCATCCCGATACGTGGACACCAGGTAGCGCTTCGTCAATCGTGAGATCAACGCCAATATCGGTGAGAGCCAGCGGATGGCAGAGCGGGATGAGATCCGCTGTTCGTTTCGCGGCCATTATCCCGGCGATGCGAGCCGTTCCGAAAACATCTCCTTTTTCTACCGCGTTGTGCTTGATGGCGGCCAGCGCATCGGAGTTCATCGCGATCGAGCCTTCCGCGCGCGCAGTACGCGCCGTCGGAGTCTTGCTCCCGACATCCACCATTCGCGCGCGACCAGCCGCATCAGCATGAGTGAGCTTTTTCATTTCATGCCATCGTTATTTCAGCGTGCTCGACAGCTCGCGAATCAGCTTTGCGGCGATCGCCTGCGGGTTGACGTTACCGCTCGCCTGAGTCTGCGCGCGCAACACTGCGTCAACCGCTTTTGATGCGGCTGCCGCGGCGATATCGTCTTTTCGGAGTAGCGCCTCACGCGTTCGCTCTCCCAGCAAATCGACGAGCGCTTCGAGGGTATCGGTGAAAGCACCACGCGCTCCAGCCGACCCCTGCGCGAGTGCAGCCGAATAGTGCACCGCTCGGCGCGGGCTTGTTGCCGCATCGATGATCTTGCGGGCGCCGATGGTCGCTTTCGCGGAATCGCGACGCGTAAGAAGTCTGCCGGGTGCGCCCGCGGCGAGACGAATCCGCTCATTGGTGCTGGCGCGCGAGTCGCTGTCGAGTGCCTTCCTGACGACGGGATTCTCGACAAACGCGCGCACCGCCGAATCCGGCACGAGAGGGACCCTCACTGTCGCAACGCGCGATTTTATTGTCGGGAGAAGTGCGCCGGGCTCACTCGATGTGAGAATGATCGTCGTATCCGCAGGGGGTTCCTCCAGGAGCTTCAGGAACGCGTTCGCCGCCATGTCTGCCCCTTCCTGCGGCACCATTCGCTCGGCGTCGCCAACGATGATGACCTTGCGTCGCCCCATTGCGGGAGACATCGCGGCACGGAGCACCAGCGAGCGAACGGTAGCGACGAAGATGCCTTCACTTCCGGATGGTGCCGCGTAAAGGCCCGAGTTCTCGACGCGCTCCGCCGTAGCCTCAGCGTAGTCCTCGCGCACCTGATCGATGTCAGGATCAGGGTCCTTCAGGCGCGGCCGTGGATAGACCCAGTGCAAATCGGGATGCGTTAGCTCGCGAACGTACCGGCAGGCTGTGCATTTTCCACACGCCGGATTCTCGCCCGCGCACAACAAACGCTCGGCAAGCCATATCGCGAGTCGCTGTTTACCGATCCCGCGTTGGCCCTGAAACAGCAGACTCGACGGCAGCGTACCCGCGTCGACGCTCTCCGAGAGCCTCTGACGCAGAAGCTCGTGTCCATAAAGATCGATGATTGGCACGCCCAAATATGCTCACTCACCGCGGAGTGCGGAGAGCTAATCGCTAAGGTTCCGCGACTGGCACAATTTCTGACTTCCATATTCGCCGTTAACTTGAATCGAACGCCAACAGGAGATTGTAATGGCCGCTCAGCTCACAGGGCGAAAAGTCGCCTTCCTCGCCACGGATGGAGTGGAGGAAGTGGAGCTCACTGCACCGTGGAATGCGCTGAAAGCCGCGGGCGCCGACGTCGTGTTGCTCTCTGACAAAACCGGCGAGATCCAGGCCGTGAACCATCGCGAGAAGGGCCAGCGATTCCCCGTCGATCGGGAGGTCTCCAATGCTCAGGCCCAGGAATTTGATGCGCTCGTGCTGCCTGGCGGAGTCGCGAATCCCGACAAGCTGCGCACCAACAAGGACGCGGTAAGGTTCGTCCGGGAGTTCATGGAGGCGGACAAGCCTGTGGCTGCCGTATGTCACGGGCCGTGGCTACTCGTGGAAGCCGACGCTGTGCGTGGCAGAACGCTTACTTCCTGGCCGAGTCTTCAGACGGATATCAAAAACGCCGGCGGCGCATGGGTAGACAAGCAGGTGCAGCTAGACCAGAAGCTCCTGACGAGCAGAAAGCCGGACGATTTACCGGCGTTTTGCGCGCAGCTCGTGAGCTTGCTGGCCAACGCCATCGACGAACGGCGCCTCGATAAAATGGTGGAGCAGAGCTTTCCGGCGAGTGACCCTCTACCCGGGCCGATAGCGCTCGGTTAGCCAGACGCCAACATCTGGGGCGGTAGCTTGGCTACGCCGGCTGGGTGCGCCCCTGGCGGGGATGTCCCAAGCGTCAGCACAGGTTCCGGATATGCCTGGAGGATGTCCGGCCGTTGAAGAGAGGGGTTCGCTTTACAGCACAAAGTACTTGACAGATATCAGCGCTTCGTCTAATTTCAGCGCATGGCCTCCGTGACACCACTCCATCGCGATCCACCCGCTGAAGCGCCCGCGCTGCACGCGCGAGCGATGGACAATCTCGCTTTCATTCGCGACACGATGGAGGCGGCTGGAGCGTTCACAGCAGTGTCCGGCTGGGGAATGGTCGCCGTGGGTATCATCGCCATTATCGCCGCAGCCATTGCGGCCGCGCAACGCTCGGTGGAGCAGTCGCTCTATGTCTGGGTCGGCGCGGCGGTGCTCGCCTCGGTCGTGATGCTGTGGGCCATTGTGCGCAAGGCGCGCAGTGCACACATGCCACTTCTGTCGGGGCCAGGTCGCAAGTTCGTCCTCAGTTTCTCGCCGCCGATGTTCGTCGGTGCAGTTCTAACGATCATCCTCTATCGCGCCGGCGTCATTGCCGCGATTCCGGGCGTGTGGCTGCTTTTGTACGGCACCGCCGTCGTAGCCGGCGGGGCTTTTTCGGTCAAGATCGTTCCCGTGATGGGCATCTGCTTCATGCTTGCCGGAATCGTCGCGGTGTTCTCTCCCGTCGCATGGAATGACTGGATAATGGCAACGGCTTTTGGAGGTCTTCACATCGGATTTGGTATTCCCATTGCCCGGAGGCACGGTGGCTAAGCACGGTACAGCGCGCGACGACAGCCGCCCCGACCCTGCGGACTTGCGACCAGTTCGCTCGAAAGCGGAACGCTCGCCTGCCAGGGCGGATGCGCTAGATCGCCTCATTCATGAGCGCCTGAGACTCGGCATTGTCAGCGCGCTCGCCGTCAACGACTCTCTCAGCTTCAGCGATCTCAAGAAGCTGATGAAGACGACGGATGGAAATCTCAGCGTGCACGCGAGGAAGCTCGAGGAGGCAGAGTACATCACCTGCACCAAATCCTTCGAGGGGCGGATGCCGAAGACGCAATACCGTCTGACTCCCGTCGGCCGGCGTGCGCTCGAGCGCTATCTCGATCACATGGAGGCGCTGATTCGCGCCACTCGGGAGCGCTGATCACGTGTCCCACTCCTCGCACAGCGTGAAACGCTCGCACGTTCACGCCACGCACGGTACAGCGGCCGAGAAGGGCATCCATGTGGCGATTATCATGGACGGGAATGGGCGGTGGGCCACCGCGCGAGGCAGACCGCGCACCGCGGGGCATATCGCCGGCGCCCGGGTGGTTCGAAAAATCGTCGAAGCCGCGCCCGACTGCGGAATTGGTATGCTCACGCTGTACGCCTTTTCCGCTGACAACTGGGCGCGGCCGTCACGCGAGGTAGCGCTGCTCATGCGGTTGTTCCGTCGCTATCTGGTGGCGGAGACCGATCGTTGTGTGACGAACGACGTGCGAATGAGAATCATTGGGCGGCGGGATCGCATTCCGGGCGAGCTGCTTCGCGCAATCCAGGCTGCTGAGGAAGCGACGAAGTACGGCAAGAAACTCGACCTCCGCATTGCCGTCGATTATTCCGCGCGCGACGCCGTGACCCGCGCGGTGAAAAAGCTCCGCGGACACGAGAGTGTCACACGCGAGGACGTAGCACGCGCAATGTGCGACGTCGATCACTGGACAGGCGATCCGCGCGATGTGGACCTTCTGATCCGCACTGGTGGAGAGCAACGACTGAGCGACTTCCTCCTCTGGGAATGCGCCTACGCCGAGCTCTATTTCACGGATCGTCGCTGGCCCGACTTCTCGCCCGCGGACCTCGAGCAGGCAGTGCACCAATTCCATTCAAGAGAGCGCAGATTCGGCGCGGTGCCAGAGGCTGCGGCGGGATAGAAATCGGGCGTCGACTGGCCACTAACACCAAAGATTTCTGTCCACGCTGCGCTCGAAGTGGTTCGAGTGCGAGAATGGCCAAACTGCGGGAAGTTGAACTACGCGGAAACAGCCGCGGACGGAGCGGAAAAAAGCGGAGTCGCTGCCAGTGGCGTGATAGCTCCTACTCGCGAGCCGGGATTTCCTGGGAACAGCCGCTCGGGCTGGCTTCTCCCCGCCTCTCGGAGCTCTCAATGCAAATAACAAAAAGAAGGGAGCCCTGGCGAGAGAGTCTTTAGACAGCACCCTGAATCTAATCCGCCGTTTTCCGCTCCGTCCGCGGCTGTTTCCGCGTAGTTCAACCCTCGAACCTTTTGGCCATTCGAAGCGCGCCCCGTCATCGCGGCCGGTGTGTGCAGCTTTTCGCCATTCGACTCAGCGCGGCCTTAACGTCCGCAATCACTCCACGTCTACCGAGATAAGAAAGCGTGCACTCCGCACGTAATGCGTATACGTAATACCTAACAGTTTGTGGAGGTTTTTAATGTTGAAAATCCAGACCCTGGCGCTTGGCGCCGTGCTGGCCTTTGGAGTTGCGGGAGTGGCCGCTGCCCAGACGCCCGTTGCGCCGCGTAATCGCGCCGATAGCGGCTCTTTCCGCCGTGGCGACCGTGCCGGCTTCCGTCGCGGTAACGAGGGATTCGCGTTCGGTCGCGACCTCAACCTGACCGACGCGCAGAAGGCCCAGATCAATGCCATTCGCCAGAAGTATCAGCCTCAGAATGAGGCGCTTCGCGCTC
>CADDZN010000119.1 GCA_902812375.1 bacterium
GCATGTAGGAGAACTCGGTGAAGGAGATTCCGCCCTCGATGCGCGATTGCACGGAGTCCTTGGCAAGCATGTAGTTGATGGTGAAATGCTTTCCGACATCGCGCATGAAATCCACCGCCTTGAGTGGACGCAGCCAGGCGGCGTTGTCGCGCATTCGTGCCGCTCGCTCACCGGAGAATTCGAGAAAGCGCTCGAGCTGCTTCTCGATCGCTCGCGAATTCGCGTCGATCTCTTCGGCTGACAGAAGTTGGCGTTCCGCCGACTTGCCGCTGGGATCTCCGATCATTCCGGTGCCGCCGCCAACGAGCGCAATCGGCCGATGACCGGCGCGCTGCAGATGCGCGAGCCCCATCACAGGTACAAGGTGACCGACGTGGAGACTCGATGCGGTCGGATCAAACCCCGCGTACGCGCCAATGGAGCTGGTTGCCAGAGCGTCCGCTAACCCGTCCGTGTGTTGGTACACCATCCCGCGCCACGACAGCTCGTCCAGCAGCGAATTCCTGGGTTGCATGCGGGGAAGATAGGGACGCTCAACCTTGGTGTCACCTTCGGTGTATGACAGTTATCTTTTTTCACTCCGCATGCCTTCCGACACGGACAACAAGATTTCATTTCGCAGGCGCCACCCGACGTTCATCAGAGTGGTGCTGCTGTCACTCACTTTCCTCATTGCGGTAGCCGTTGGCGGCGCCTACGCCGTCTGGGCACTCATCTGTCGAGGAAGCCAGTGCCCCTCGATCGAGTCCCTCGCCGAGTACACACCGCATCAGACCTCCAAGCTCTACGCAGTCGATGGAAGATTCATCGCCGAGCTCGGACTGGAGAGACGGACACTCGTCAAGATCGACGAGATCCCCAAGATCGTGCAGGACGCGTTCGTCAGTACCGAGGACAAGCGGTTTTACCAGCACTCCGGCATCGACTGGCACCGCGCGGCGAGCGTCATTATCCGGGCGCCGCTCCATGGTTACTCCCAGGGGTTTTCCACCATAACGATGCAGCTCGCGCGCAACGTCTTTCCCGAGCAGATATCGCGCGAGAAGACCATCATCCGAAAGATCAAGGAAGCAAAGGTCGCTCGTGCGATCGAAGCCAAGTACGACAAGAAAAAAATCCTCGAGCTCTACCTCAATCAGATCGACCTCGGCCACGGCGCCTATGGCGTCGAGACTGCATCGCAACGGTACTTCGGAAAGTCAGTGCGCGATTTGAATCTCGCCGAGGCGGCGACGCTCGCCGCATTGCCGAAAGCGCCGGCCCGCTACAATCCGGTGCGCTATCCCGAGCGCGCAATCCAGCGACGCAACACCGTGATCGAGTTGATGCGTCAGCAAGGCAAAATCAGCGAGGCAGATGCGAGTCGCGCCCGGGCTTATCCGCTTCAGCTCGCCAATAAGACGGCGACTGGCGAGACAGCGCCATACTTCGTCGAGTGGGTGCGCGAACAATTGGACGCGCAGTTCGGAAAGCAGCTCTACGAGCAGGGCCTCAAGGTTTACACGACTCTCGATCTCGACGAGCAGGGCACCGCCGAACGGGCGTTGGAGAGGCAGGTTCGGGCGATCGAAGCTGGACGCTATGGACCGTACCCGCACGAAACCTTCGAGCATTATATCGCTCACCGCGAAGGTGACGAAGGAAGCGGTACGTCTCCCTATCTACAGGCAGCGTTCCTCGCTCTCGATCCACGGACCGGTGCCGTGCGCGCGATGATCGGCGGTCGCGATTTCGACGATTCGAAATTCAATCGGTCGGTCCAGGCGCTACGGCAGCCCGGCTCTGCGTTCAAGCCGATCGTGTACGCGGCGGCAATTCAGAACGGCAGACCGGCGTCGTATATCGTCAACGATAGTCCCCTCGTGCTACAGGTGCCCGGGCAGCCGGAGTGGGCGCCCCAGAACTACGATCTCAAGTTTCTCGGAGAGATCCCGCTCCGCGAATCGCTCTACGACTCGCGCAACGTCTCGACGATCCGGCTCGGGATGGAGCTCGGCGAGCAGACCGTCATAAACGAAGCGCGGAACTTCGGCATCACCACGCCAATTCCGCCATATCCATCGATTCACATCGGCGCGGCCGATGTCTATCCGATCGAGATGATCTCCGCCTACACGGCGTTCGCGAACCTTGGCGTGCGCGCGACGCCGAACGCGATCATCAGAGTAGAGAATCAGAAAGGAGAGATTCTCTGGCAGCCAACACCCACTCGATCACAGGTTCTGTCGCCTGAAGAAGCATGGCTGATGGTCGACATCATGAAGGATGTCGTACGTCGTGGCACAGCGGCGAGTGCGGTTTGGAATGCGGGGTTCCATTATCCGTCGGGCGGCAAAACGGGCACGACGAACGACGGAACCAACGTCTGGTATATCGGCTACACCGCGGATCTCGTCGCCGGCGTCTGGATGGGATTCGATCGCCCGCAGAAGATCAAGGACAACGCGCAGGGTGGTGTGCTGGCTGCGCCGGCGTGGACCGCATTCATGACGCAGGTTTATCGCAGAAAGCCACCACCGCCGGACTGGCCCAAGCCGATGTCGATCGTCACGCGCGAGATCGATGTGAGCACTGGGTTGCTGCAGACTCCGTATTGCCCCCGTAACCTGGTGACGACTGAGTTCTATATCTCCGGCACCGAGCCAACCCGCGAATGCGACAAGCACGGCCCGTACGCGAACCCGGGACTCGTGCCAATCGATACATTGAGCACCATCCCGTACAGTCCGCCACCGAGCGGATCACAGGCGCCGATCCGCGTGACGCCGCCCCCACTTCAGCCGGGCTACGAGCCAGTACCGTCCGCGAATCAACAGCGCACGCCAACGGTTTTCGATACGACGCGGAAGGGAGTAGCTCGCAGAGATTCCGCGCGCCGTGAGGCATTGCCCGGTCTCATCCGGGTCGATACTTCGCGCGGGAATCCGCCTCGGAGAGACACGAGTCGCGGCAACATCATTCGGCGCGATTCTATCCGACCCGGGACGCGCGACACGGTTCCGACTGTTCCTCCGCCCGCAACAAAGCCGCGCTGATGCGGTATCACGCGCGTTGGGTGCTGCCGATTACCCAGCCGCCAATTGAAAAGGGAACCGTTGTCGAGAATAATGGGCTGATCACTTACGTCGGTCCCCGCGGCGCCGCGCCCGACGGAGATGACCACGAGCTTGGCGAAGCAATCCTTCTGCCCGGCCTGATCAATACCCACACCCACCTCGAGCTCACCGCCATGCGTGGGTTCCTCGAGAATTGTCAGTTCGCCGAGTGGATCGACAAGCTCCGGCAGAGTCGTAACGCGGTCCTCAACGACGAGATGCTGCTCGACTCCGCGCGCCTTGGCATCATTGAAGGCCTGGAAGCGGGAATCACTACCTACGCCGATACCTGCTCCACCGGCGTGGCGATGACCGCAATGCGCGAGCTCGGCGTGCGCGGAATCATGTACCAGGAAGTCTTCGGCCCCGATCCGTCGCACGCCGAGGCGGCTATGTCTGATCTAGAGCAACGAATCGAGAAGCTCGAGCGCGACCGAACCGACCTCGTATCGCTTGGCGTTTCTCCGCACGCGCCCTATACCGTGTCGGATCGGCTCTACGAGCTGGCCGCTGCCTTTGCGAACGAGCGCGAGCTACCTCTCGCAATGCATATCGCCGAGAGCGATTCGGAGTACACACTGGTTTCCCGCGCCCATGGGGATTTTGCGGATCGCTGGCGCAAGCGCGGAATCCCGGTCACAGTGCGCGCGAGATCGCCCATCGAGCTTCTCGAGCGCAGAGGCGCTTTAGACCGCGGTCCATTGCTGATTCATTGCGTGCGCGTCGATCATACGGACATCAGCATCATGTCCAGTCATCATTGCGCCGTCGCGCATTGTCCCGCCTCGAACGCGAAGTTTGGGCACGGCATCGCGCCGCTTCTTTCGCTCGTCGCAGCGGGAATTCGGGTTGGGCTTGGCTCAGATTCGGTCGCGAGCAACAATCGCATGGATATCCTCGACGAAGCGCGCCTCGCGGTTTTGATTCATCGCGCGGCGACGCAGCAACACGACGCATTTGGCGCGCACCAGGCCCTCGAGCTTGCGACCATCGGTGGCGCGCGAGCACTCGGAATCGATTCGCGGGTGGGCTCGCTCGAAGTCGGAAAAGATGCGGACCTTACTGTGTTCGGCACCGACACTGCGCGGACGACGCCTCTCGGCGACCCCTACTCAGCCGCCATCTTTGCTCTCCCTGGTCGTTCGGCGCGTCTCGTTACAGTGCGCGGCAAGGTGCTCGTGGAGAATGGTCGTGCGCGGTCGAGCGATGAGACACTCGCTTGGCGAGTGCGAAACGCCGGCACTGCTCTCGCTTCATGGGTACCCACTTGATATCTTCAACTATTCTCTCAGGCGGAACCTGCGTAAATGGCGGCAGTCGATAATCACCACCGTATCTGGCGCGACGGAAAATTCGTGGATTGGGAGGACGCCACGATCCACGTCATGAGTCACGTCGTCCACTACGGTTCGAGCGTGTTCGAGGGCATTCGCTGCTACGAGACGCCGCGCGGCCCGGCGGTCTTCCGCCTCGATGCGCATATGCGTCGCTTCGCGGATTCGTGCCGGATCTACCGCATGCCGCTCAATTATTCGCTGGAAGAGCTATCTCGGGCCGCGGTGGAAACAGTCGCGGAAAACGGGCTGCCTCACTGCTATCTGCGGCCTGTCGCGATTCGAACGGGCGAACAGATGGGAGTCCTGCCGAACGACACGCCTCTCGAGGTGTTCATCATTCCATGGACGTGGGGCACGTACCTGGGCGCCGATGCGCTCAAGAATGGCGCTGATGTCTGCGTGTCGAGTTGGAGACGGCCAGCCCCGGATACCATCCCAATGCTGGCGAAAGCCGGTGGCAACTATCTGAACGGCCAATTGTCGAAGATGCAGGCACGGGTCGACAACTACGTCGAGGGGATCATGCTCGACTCGTTCGGGCTGGTCTCGGAGGGAAGCGGCGAGAACACGTTCCTCGTGCGCGACGGAAAGCTGTTCACGTCGACGATCGGCTCCGGTATCCTGAACGGCATCACCCGCGACTCTGTCATTCGCATTGCGAAGGACATGGGTGTGGAGGTGGTCGAGCAGGCGATTCCGCGCGAGATGCTCTACATCGCTGACGAACTGTTTTTCACGGGGACGGCGGCGGAGATTACACCAATCCGGTCGGTCGATCGCATCCCTGTAGGCACTGGAAAGCCTGGCGCGCTTACGCTTGCCATCCAGCGCGAGTACATGGGAATCGCCGGCGGGACTCTCGAGGACCGGTATGGGTGGCTCACTCCGGTTCCGGCGCGTCAAGCGGCAAGCGCCACACGCGGCCCGGTGAGAGAGCGCGTTGGAGACATGTCGGCATCACCGATCTGAGGCCGGCACTGTTACCAGCTACCGCTGGCGTCGTCGCAATAGTAGTGGGGTAACAGCTAGTATATTTCGGCAGGTCAGCCGAGGAGGAGTGCTTGATCGTAGGTTGTCTGGCACTGAATGCTTCATTTGAGCCATTGACGATGGTGCCGATGCGTCGCGCGCTGAGACTCGTCATCGATGGAAAAGCGGAGATCGTCGAAGCGGATTTCGAGCGCGTCGTGCGTTCCGAGAGACTGACACTGCCGCGCCCCGCGGTGATCCGTCTGACGCGCTTCATTCACGTCCCGCGCCGCTTCCGGAGACAGGTCACCAACACCTTCCTGTTTGCGCGCGATCGCTACCGATGCCAGTACTGCGGGCGCCTGCAAATCGAGCTGAAGCCGCGCGAGTCGCTGACACGCGACCACCTGATCCCACTCTCGCGCGGCGGCGCCAACGACTGGACGAACGTCGTGACGGCATGCAGCCCCTGCAACACGAAGAAGGCGAACAACCTTCCCAGCGAGATCGGGATGCACCCGCTCCACGCGCCGGTCGAACCTCATTTCGTGCACCTGAGCTGGGCGGTGCGGCGACTCACGGCGACCCAGGCGAAATACATCCGGCTCTTCTATGGCGAAGAGACGCTGCACCACCTCGAGGACCTGGAGCAGAGGCACCCGCATACAGTTACGAAGTTGGGCTAGCTCTGTTATCTCGTCGTCTCGGAGCTCGGCGCTGCTCCGGCATCTTCAACACTGAAGCGGGCAGCACAGAGCGCTAAGCTGTACAGCTACTCAGCTTTTTTCGTGCATTTTCGAGTAAGGCTTCGTGCGGTCCCACGGAGTGCTTTTACTCTGGCTGAGCGCTCTCGACTCATGCTCGCTCACTCCTAAAGCGGCTTCGACAAACGTCTCGCGGATGCGACGACCGCTAAAATCCCGGAAAGATCTAAAAAAGCTCAAGAGCTCAAGCGCCTAGCGCTCTGTGCTGCCTGCTTTGGTCTTGTGGACTGCAGTCGAAGCGCCGCGTTCCCAGACGTGGAGGTACTAGGGACGAAAGGTCCCCGTTCTCGCCTCATAGTGCCTCTTCTCTCCACCAAGTAGCCGGACCACAAGCGTCCGCACTCCTCGTCCAAGTGCCGTCCCCGGATTCTTCTTGCCGCTGACTGCGGGCTTGAGCTCCCCGCGAAGCCACCGTTCGACCTCGTCGAGATCGCTCAGCGACAGCGTCTCTACATCGAGTAGAAGATTGTAGTACCCGCGCTGACCTTTCTTTGGCAGGGGAACCGCTGGCCGGTAGGCGTTCTCCACGGCGTCGTCCGCCTCATCCACATTGGGAAAAGTGCCGAGCACTTCCACCTTCTTGTTGACCACCCGCACGACGTCGTACTTCTTGCCGAGCACGTCGTACTTGAGAATGACGTCCCACTCGGATGCGGCTTTGATGTCGTCGAACCATCTGCCCGACACCCACCGTTCGAGCCGGTAGTGCAAGCGCGCGGGAAATCCATTCGCCAGCAAGTCACGCATGGACGCGTCGGCTAGCAGCCCTGACGACACCACGGCCGGCGGACCATCGGCCCACGCATTCTCGGGTGGGGGAAGCACCTGTACCTGAACCTTCTTTTGCGCGCCAAGTGGCAGGGCGCACACGAACGACGCGACCAGAAACGTTAACCGCGGTCGGTTCAACTGGCGCGACAACCCTCGTGCGGACAGCTCGCGGGTCACTAGAAGCGCCTGTGCACCCGCAGGAACACGTTCGCGGGCTCCTTCGCTTCGGAGACAGCCTTTGCGGCGTAGATACCGAAAATTCCGAGATCCAATCCGAGCCCGACGTCGGTTCTAAAAGTTCCGAATCGCGGAAAGCTGCGACTGGAGTATTGGAGTGTGCCCGAAGGCTGACCTACGAGCCATCCTCTGCCAGCATCTACGAACGCAACGACCGTTGGCTGCACCGTGAAGCCGATCCCCCGCAGCCGTATTGGCCGCGAGTTCAGAAAATCGAGCAGGGAAGAACGGATCTCGTTTCGGTACTCTATCTGAGCGAGCGCCACTCGCTCACACTGCGCGGGATTTCCCTCCGGCGGTTGAGTGCCGTCGCTGCACTGCGACACGTCCACGATGCCTGGTTGGAACTTTCTGAAGTCGAATCCGGGGATCGTGCCAATGCCTCCAACCGAGAAGCGTCGCTCCAACGGCAGCTCGTCTCCATGCAGCCATCCCCCAAGCACCAATCTCCCGTTGATCGAGGAGGTCGGTGACAATCGATTGTAGCGGCGCAAATCCAGGAAGCCACGCCCGTACGTGAGGAGCGACACCGGGGCTGGACGAGCGAGTGGAGAAGTCGGTCCCGCGTCTATTACTCGCCCGCTGCCGCGCTCGTACTCGAGCAGGATAAGCCAGCCGGTCGACGGATTGACCTCGTCGTTCCTGGTATCGACGTTCGCCCGCGCAACCGCTGTATGAAATCGACCCGCATCGACCGTGGGATTCGCCCGCCAGGCTGCGCCATTTCTGAAAATCGAGAAGACATTCCTCGCTCGCACACCTCCCCACCGCTCGTCGCTCCAGTCAGCGGACAGACTGCTACGAGCGCTCATGTTGAATGTCGCGGTTACCTTCCCGCCGTGGCGATTGAAGTAATCGCGGAAATCACGGCGCACGAGGAAGGCGGCCAGCGCCGCGTCGGGATCGGGCAACTGCCAAGTTTCCACTGGTGTAACCGCATCGTAGGACGCGAGGCCGAGCGCGTAACCCCGTTCGCGTCCGACGCGCATTTGCGCGGAGACAGTGTGGCCAAGATTCTGCGCGTCCCAGTGAAACGTGTCGGCGCTTCGGAATATCCCGAGTACCGAAACGTTGAACACCGCGCGGCCGGAGCTGTCGCGAAATACGGGTCCAATGTGAACTGGAAGTCCTTCGACGCGGTTATAGGTTTTGCCCGAGCTCAGGACGAGGCCGCTGCTCCGGCCCGACCGCGCCCACAGTCCCAACCGCTCGGCCGTACTATCAGTTGGCAGGGTGTCGACCCGCTGTGCATGAAGTGGTGCGGCAGCCACGCAGGCGAGCAGGATTCCCATCGTCGCACTCACCGATTGACTTGTCGTCATCTGTGCTATACCCTGCTCGCGTTGATTCCGAGCCGCTTCATCCGCCGGTAAAGATTCGGCCTGTCCGTCTGCAGACGTCTCGCGGCGTCGGCAATGTTCCCGCCCGCCTCAGCGAGGGCACGCGCGATAACCTGTCGCTCGAAGCTGTCGAGTCTCTCGACGAGAGACACTGGTCCGGTCGCGGCGGAAGCGCGCACGCTCTCGTGAATACCCTGTCGATCACCGCCGACAGCCGGTGCTGTAAGTGGCATTTCTGCATCGCGATCCACGATCAGTACGTCTTCCACTTGCTGACCGCTGATCTCCGCTCCCGGATGTAGTATCGCCAGACGCTCGACGATGTTGGCGAGCTCACGCACGTTGCCGGGCCAAGGGTAATCACGCAGAAGCTGTAGTGCGTCACTGCGCCATCTCGGCTTT
>CADDZN010000120.1 GCA_902812375.1 bacterium
GCGTCTGGCCACTAACACCAAAGAGGTCTGTCTAGTCACTAACACCAAAGGTTAAAGGCCACCGAGACGGGCCTGCGTCGAACGGCTACCGAGACGGAAGTTTCATCCGGATGAAGCGGATTTAACGGATTAAGCGGATCGATCCCAATGGCGTCAGAGCTCATAACACCAGGGCTCCTTTCTTTTTGTTATTTGCATTGAGAGGCTGGTGTGGCGGGCAGAAGCCTGCCCGAGCGGCTGTTCCTAAAAAGATCTTAGCCCTGGCGAGATGCACTATACCGCCAGAGCAGTATCCGATGCATCCGAGTAATCCGCTTCATCCGGATGAAACTTCCGTCTCGGTGGCCAGAAATCTTTGGTGTTAGTGGCCAGACGAAACGCGCCGTACATTAGTGCATCGACAATTCAGATACTCGAGGAATGATATGGTTGGTCAGCGCTGTCTCGCTTTCCTTTTCGTAGCCGTCGCAGGCCAGAGCTCACCGGCGCAGAGCATTGCTCCTCAACCTGATTGGCCCGCCGGTGTGCAGGCGCTGTTAGAGCGGTTCGATTCTACGGCAACCAGCGCAACCACCCTCGATGCCAAGAGCCGAGCTGCGCTGTTTACTGACGACGCCCTTTTCCTCAACGCGTTTGGTGGTCGCGTCGAGGGCAGGCCCGCGATCGATTCCGTGCTCGCGAGGTTGTATGGGGCTCAGACGTTCGAGAAGGCACATATCGACCGCCTCGATCGCAAGGTGCGCGTGATCGCTCCAAATCTCGTGCTCGTCGATCATGTCGAGAGACTCACCGGCCAGCGCGGACCGCGCAGCGGACGCGAGATGCCGCCGCGCACGACCCATATCACGCTCCTCCTCCGGCAGCAGCAGCCGAGCGATTGGCGCATCGTTTATTATCGCGCTGGCGACGATCGAAATCTCGAGCAGGAGAGAAAGCAGCGAGTGACTGAGGACGCGCTGGAGAATGACTGGCCGAATCTCACGAAGTATCGCGAAGCGAACGCGCAGCTTCCGCCGCCCGCAAAGGGCGAGAACCGCGTCGTGTTCTATGGGAATTCCATCACCGAAGGCTGGGCTCAGTTCTTTCCAGCGATGTTTCCCGGCAAGCCGTACATCGGACGCGGAATCTCGGGACAAACAACGCCGCAAATGCTCGTGCGCTTCCGTCTGGATGTCGTCGCGCTCAAGCCGAAGGTCGTTGTCATTCTCGCGGGCACCAATGACATCGCGGGGAATACCGGGCCGTCAACGATCGAGATGATCGAGGACAATCTCGCGTCGATGACGGAGATCGCGAAAGCGAACGGAATCCGTGTCGTGCTCTCGTCGGTGCTCCCGGTTTACGACTACGCGTGGCGTCCGGGGCTCGAGCCCGCGCCAAAAATCATCGCGCTCAACAAATGGATGAAGGACTACGCTGCGCGCACTGGTCAGGTCTATCTCGATTACCACACTCCCATGGCGGATGCTCGGCAGGGCATGCGCGCGGATCTCAGCAACGACGGAGTCCATCCAACCGAAGCGGGCTACCGCGTGATGGCGCCGCTTGCGGAGAAAGCAATCGAGGAGGCGCTGCGGCGGTAGCTACTGCGCGATGCGGTCCTGCACCAGCGCGAGAACAGCTTCGTCCTTAGGCTCGGGGGTGCAGCGCTCGCGCCGCATTCGCCAGAGGGCACTCGCCAGAGAAAGATTCTCGTCGATTGCCTGACTGCGCGAGATTCCCTGCGCCGGCGCGACGAGACTCCGCGTGACTGAATCGAGCGCCGCCGCGATATCCGGCGCCGCCGCGCCGAGACATTTACGAGTCGACGCGATAGTCATTTGGACGAGATTCTTGCTGCGGCGAAATTGCTCGTCCAACCCGAGGCCGCGTTGAGTGGGATCGATCGCGATGACACTGTCCGTGAGAATGATCTTCGCTTTTATCGTCGTGTCGTCGGGCGATAAGCGCGCTGCGGTCTGTAGATCCGCGCGCGCCGTTGGATAATTGCCCATTGCGAGCGCGGCCTCGGCGAGACCAACCCACGCATCGGCATCACGCGCGTTATGGCGCACGACGTCGCGGAAAATATTGCTCGCGCGCGCCGGCGCTCCCGCCACCACGAACAGATGCGCGATACGCTTGCGCAGCGCAGTGTCGTTTGGCGCCTCGTCCTGAATGGGAAGCAGCTCCGACAACAATTCCTGTTTCGCGCCGGTGCGCGCGAGCAGGTCGATCAGCTCGAAGCGGGCTGCGGCACGGTTGCGCTCCGACTCGGTGGGCCACAGTCCGTAAATTGCGCGATGATAGTAAGACTTTGCCTCTTCGATTCTTCCTTCTCTGGTTAGTACCCGCGCCATTGCCAGGTTCGACGGGCCGTCGGTCGCGTTTTGCTCGAGGAGAGGCTTCAATAACTGCTCGGCGTCCTCGGGATGGTTTTGTTTCAGAATTGCCTCAGCGAGCGCAACCGTATACATGGCTCGCCGGCGGTCCAAAGTGGCCGCTGTGCGGAAGTGGTCGACAGCTTCGCTGATCTTTCCCTGCGCGTACAGGTTCTCACCGGTCTGGTACTCGGCCGCTGCGTGCGACCGGGTCTCAGCGGCGTCAACCTTTGCAAGGCCGGCGTCGAAGCCAAGCAGGAGAACGATGGCGCCGAGGGTGACGGCGAATGTAGCGATGAACTCCACCGCGCTCGCCTCAGGTGGCGGACTCGTCGGCTGGGCAGTGGGATCCGTCATTGTCGCACCAGGCCGCGCGGAGGAGTCATCCGACTCGTGTCGACAC
Organism: bacterium; assembly: GCA_902812375.1. GTDB lineage: Bacteria > Gemmatimonadota > Gemmatimonadetes > Gemmatimonadales > Gemmatimonadaceae > UBA4720. The sequence continues at coordinate 2,764 of CADDZN010000120.1, forward strand.
CGTATGCCTTGAGCACATCCGCGAGCGCGACAATTCCAACCATCAGCCGCGCATTCGCTCTGCTCACCACTGGAAGTGCGTTGTGACCGGTGTCGCCCATGCGCGCCAGCGCCAGCCCGAGCGGTTGGTCGCTATGGACGTGCGGGAATTGAAGCTGCGCATTGTCTCCGTCGGGGCCTCGCGCGCGCTTCATGATCGTAGCGATCGTAACAGGGCGCTGTGATCCCGACGTCGCTTCTATGATGTCGCTCATGCGAACCATGCCGATAAGTCCGTTCTCATCGCTGACCGGCCACGATTCGAGATCGGTATCGCCCGCGGCTTCGATCGCTTCGTCGACTTTCATGTCTGGCGTAAAGGCGAGCGGTGCTTTGCGCATCGCTGTCGTGACCCAGAGCCCAACTGGCGAACGAAAAGCGCCGTGTGGCAGATGCAAGCCATCCTGGTGGGCGAGTGCCTCGTAGATCGGCTCGTGCTGCAGCTTCTGCGAGATGAAGAACGCGATGAGATTCGCGATCATCAGTGGCACGATGATCGAGTAGTCGCGCGTCACCTCGAAGATCATGATCACCGACGTAAGCGGAGTCCTGACGATCCCGGCGAATGCGGCACCCATTCCGACGAGCGCATACGCTCCGGGTCCAGCGGTCGAAGCGGGGAAGACGGCGTGCGCAACCGAACCGACCGACGCGCCCACCATCGCGCCAATGAAAAGACTTGGACCGAAGATTCCGCCGGCGTTGCCAGACGCATACGCTACCGATGTCGCGATGATCTTGAGGACAGCCAGAATAAAGACCGCTTTGAGAACGACGTCGCCATTGAGAACGCGCTCCACCTGATCGTATCCCACACCCAGCACTTGTGGGACGAAGAAGCCGAAAATCCCAACGGTGAGACCACCAGCAACTGGCTGGATCCAGAGCGAGGACGCGGGCAGTCGGGCGAACCATGCGCGCAACCAGAGGAGAAGCTTGACGAACGCAACCGACGCGAGCCCGCCGACGACGCCCAACACCACGTAGATGCCGAGCTCACCGGGACTGACGAGATGATATCCGGCAACGTGAAAAAGCGGATTGTCACCGAGCACGAGGTGGAGCACCATCCACGAAGTAGCCGATGCGAGGACGACGGACCCAAGCACCGGCGCGTGCAAATCGCCCATGATCTCTTCGAGAGTGAAGAGCACCGCCGCGATCGGAGTGTTGAAGGCGGCGGAGAGCGCCGCCGCTCCGCCGACCGGAACGATCCATTTCGTCTGCGACTTGCTGAGTCCGAGCCGCCGCGCGATCACGGAAGCGAGGCCCGATCCGATGTAGACCGACGGTCCTTCGCGGCCCAGTGCTATGCCGCTCGCAAGGGAGGTCGAGCAGCAAACGAATTTGCCCACGACGGAGCGGAGCGAGATGCGACCGTCGTGAATGAAAACCGCCGCTCTCGTTTGTGGAATTCCGCTGCCGCGTGCGAGCGGGAAGTAACGGTACAGTAAATAGCCGGTTAGAAGCGAGCCGAGTGTCGGCACGAGAACTCGCCTCCAGCCCGCGCCGCCAGCGGGATACATGTGCGCCGCGAGACGTCCGGTAAGCAGGATGAACGCGACGACGATGAGTCCGACCAGCGCGCCGATGAGAAGGCTGAGCACCAGCGCTAATCGATCTTCCTCTCGCCGCAGGTCCTCCACCAGGCCGACAATCCTGGGAGGAAGCGGGAGCGAGATACGAAGCCGTGGAATCCTGAGGCGGCGCATTAGCTGAAACTAAACGTTCAGCAGATGCCCCGCAGCCGAAGCCGTTCGTTTACTTCCTTGCTACTCGCCAGATGGCGTTGCCAACGTCATCGGCAACGAGAAGTCCACCGCTGCTGTCGACCGCAACGCCGACGGGGCGCCCGAGCGCGTCTCCGTTATCTCGAACGAATCCAGCGAGCACATCGATTGGTTTTCCCGACGGCATCCCGTTAACGAACGGCACGAAGATGACTTTGTACCCACTCCTCGGCTTCCGGTTCCACGAGCCATGCTGTCCGACGAACATGCCATTGTGCAATTGCGCTGGCAGGGCCGACGCGCCCGCCGACCACGTGAGGCCAAGCGACGCCGTGTGCGGACCAAGCGCATAATCGGGAACGATCGCGCGCTCGATGAGGTCGGGGCGCTGTGGCTGTGGCCGAGGATCAGGATGCCGCCCGAAATAACTGTACGGCCAGCCATAGAATCCGCCGTCACGCAGTGCAGTCATGTAATCAGGAACGAGATCGCTTCCGAGCTCGTCGCGCTCGTTGACCGCTACCCACAACGCCTTGCGGTTCGGTTCCCAGGCGAGCCCGACCGGATTGCGAAGCCCTGACGCGAAGACCCGATGACGACCCGTTGCGACATCGACCTCCCAAACAGATGCGCGCTCTCGCTCGTGCTCGATTCCATTCTCGCCAATGTTGCTGTTCGAGCCGATGGTTACATACAGCTTTGAGCCATCGGAGCTCGCAATGAGATTCTTTGTCCAGTGATGATTGATGCGACCCGCCGGCAGCGCCACGACTTTAACCGGCAGGGCAGTGATATGTGTATCGCCGCGCGAGTATGGGAAGCGCACGACTGCATCGGTGTTTGCTACATAGAAAGTATTGCCGACGAGCGCCATCCCGAACGGTGAGTGGAGGTCAGAGAGGAACACTGTACGCAAGTCGGCAACGCCGTCTCCATTAGTGTCACGGAGCAAGACTATCCGATTGGGGCTCGGCACCGCCCCACCCGCGCGGGCAGAAAAGAACTTGAAGAAAAATCCCTTGATGCCTCTGTTGTCGTCCGGCCGCTTCGGCGCATTTGTTTCGGCGACCAGCACGTCGCCGTTGGGAAGAACGTACAGCCAACGCGGATGCTCGAGGTCGCGCGCGAATGGAGTCAGCGCGAGTCCTTCAGCGGGAACAGGGGAGTCGTAGGGCGGCCATCCCTTCGCCTTCACGTAGTTGACGAGTGGGATCATCGCGTCGCGCCGCGGTGGAAGGGCAGGGTGCGGACCGATGCCAGCGGTAACGGGGAGATGTGCCGGGCCAGCACACGCGGCCAGAAGCAGCGCGACGCCAGGGCCAACAATGCGACGGTGATTCGACGACATACCAATCTCGAGTCGCAAAAAGTGCGCGACCACTGAGGAGCTGGGCCTTGTACTCCCGCGAACGCCATCGTGTATGCGGTGAACGGATCGAAGAGGATCGCTTCCGGAGGTGCGCGAGCTTCCTCTACGATAGCGGCAGCGCATACCAGAAGATCGCGCAGAAGTGCGCAATGCTCCCCGCCAACACGCAGAGGTGCCACATTGCATGCGAGTAGCGATGTCGCTCATCGCGAATGTAGAACACCACGCCGCCCGTGTACAACAAACCGCCGGCGACCAGCCACGCGATTCCTCTCGTCGGCACGTGCATCACGAGCGGTCTGAGCGCAACGACGATCAGCCATCCCATCGCCAGATAGACGCCCGTCGATAACGCGGGGAGTCGTGCCCCGAACGTGCTCTTGAGCGTGACACCCATTATCGCGAGCCCCCAGACGACAGCGAAGAGCGTCCATCCCCACGGGCCGCGCAGCGTGATCAGAGTGAATGGTGTGTAGGTGCCGGCGATGAGCAGATAGATCGCCGCGTGGTCGATCCGCTGGAAGACGGCTTTCGCGCGCGGTGGTCTGAGCGCGTGATAGAGCATCGACGAAGTAAAAAGGAGTAAAAGAGTCGTCGCGTAGATTACCGCGGCGGTAATCCGCCACGCATCTCTCGTCGCCGCGGCTGCAACCACGAGTATCGGCCCGAACACCAGCGCGATCACAACGCCAAGACCGTGCGTAAGACTGTTCGCCAGCTCTTCACCGGCTGATTGCACCCGACTCATCTGATCTCTAACTTAGTTGCCATGTCCGGAGCGACAATCATTGCAGTTATAGTCGCGCTCCTGATCATCGCTGCAACCATAACGCTGATGATGCGCGCCCTGGTTCGTGCGCGCGTGGTCGCGGAGTCGCGGGCGATCCAGCTCGAGCGCCTCAACGAAGAAGTGCAGCGAGTCGCTACCCGCGCGACAACCCTTCTCGAGGTTACGACCGCGCTCTCCGAAGCTAGCTCCGTCGAGGAGGTGTCCCGAGTGCTGCTGGGCATGGGCCTCGCCGTCGTTGAGGCCTCACGTGCAGTGCTCGTGTCCGTCGAAGGCGATCGCCTCCGTCTCCTCGGAACGTACGGGATGAGCCCGGAAATCGAGGCGTACCTCGCTGACCTGACTATAGAAAGCAAAGTCCCGGTCGCGGAAGCTATTCGCAAAGGCGAGATGATCTCCGTCGAGTCCGCGGACGCGTTTCGCGCGCGGTTCGGCGACGCCTACCGCGCGTTCTGGGAGCTGAGCGACATGGAGACGTACATTTTCGCTCCGCTGATTCACGATGGGGAAACCGTTGGCGGGCTCGGCTTCCATTTCAAGGATGCCTATGCGCTCGGCGCTTCCGACAGAACGTTCACCAAGCTCCTGGCGCAGAGTGCCGCCTCCGCCCTATACCGCGCGCGGAGCTATGACGCGGAGCGAGAGAAGCGCATGAACGCGGAGATGATCGCGCGTGCGCGAGAAGACGTGCTGGGTATAGTCGCTCACGATCTCCGGAATCCGCTCAATCTGATTCTGATGACCGGCGAGCTGTTGCTCCAGGAAGATCTTGCTCCCGAGCGCCGGGCAGAGATGCTGGAGATCGGGATGCGCGCCGCCAAGCAGATGAACCGGTTAATCGACGATCTCCTCGACACCGTGCGCCTCCAGGCAGGCAAGCTGTCGCTGGATGTCAAAGAGGTGAGCGTCGATACGATCATCAAGCAAGTGGAGGAAACTTTCCGGCCGCTGGCCGAGCGTCGACACGTCAAGCTGGAGGTCACGCGCGAAGAAAGCGGAGTGGTGCGCGCCGATCCGACGCGGGTGTCGCAGATAGTCGGCAATCTGATTGGTAACGCGATCAAGTTCACACCGGAAGACGGAACGATCAAACTCCGCGCGAAGCCCGAGGACAAACAGGTAGTCTTCGAGGTCGCGGACGATGGGCCGGGGATCTCAGCCGACAGCATCCCCCACCTGTTCGACAGCTTCTGGCAGGCGCGGAAGGACGATCGGCGTGGCGTGGGGCTCGGCCTCGCGATCGTGAAAGAGCTCGTCGAGGCGCACGGCGGGAAGATCTGGGTGGAGAGCAAACCGGACCACGGGAGCAAGTTCTCGTTCAGCCTGCCGGCGGGCGAGGCCAGAGAAACCGAAAATGTCCTATGAGCTCTATGGCCATGGCACAGAGACGCTGCTGAACGTGGCCGCACCGAGCAGTCCAAAGGCTCCCTCGATGCCAGTCCTCGCAACCGTCGTGTCGGATATGTAGCGCACGATGTTTGAGTCAAGAGCGGTTACTCGGAGCTGAGGGTTCTTCGGCACGAACGCGGGGTCCATATCGTAGCGGAGCTGTACCCGGGTAAGCGTGGTAATGCGAGGATACTGCTCCGTATCCCCATCGACATAGTACGCGGCGGCACCCGCAGCTTTGGGAAAGGTTATAAATCGCAGCCCCCCTTCCTCGAGAACCGCCGCCTGGGGACGGGCAGGCATGATCACTCTGCCAGTAATTGTTCGTCCCTCGCTCTCCAGGTGTAAATCGTAGATGCCAAACGGTTGCAGCTCGCTCGCACCACGAGCGGTAGGCGTGCTCGTGAACGGGAGCACAAAGTTGCCGTCCTCGACGATCGCGCCACTTCTCGCAACGCCCGGCGCTGGTCCGCTGGTCGCTCGGGACACAAAGACGAAAGGGGAGCCGCCAGTCTCGGCCGTCAACTCAAAACAGTTCGCGCTACGGAACGGCGCGCCTGACGCGGACCCTGTCGTAAGCAGTAGCGCCTGCAACGCAGTGTCTGGAAACGGCGAGAATCCCCTGGACAATGGTTCCGAAGATAAAATGAGGTAGAGAAACGGCTCCTTGCTTGCAGGCCCCGCAAGCGACGCGTCCGCGCAACCGAGCGCGATTATCAAGGCGGCACTTTGGAGCGCACGCCAGAAAGCGACCTATAGATCTGCCGCCAGATCTTACGCAGCGCGCACTTACCAACGGATCTCCAGACCAAAACTTGGGATTATGGG
>CADDZN010000121.1 GCA_902812375.1 bacterium
CTCAAGGAAGCCGGCGCGAAGAAAATCCAGGTTATCAAGGTCGTGCGCGAGCTCACCGGACTTGGACTCAAGGAAGCGAAGGATCTCGTCGATAGCGCACCGAGCGTCGTCAAGTCCGGTGTGACCAAGGATGAGGCCGCGGCGATGAGAGCGAAGCTGGAAGAGCAGGGAGCTACTGTCGAAGTGAAGTAATACGCCGGTCGACGGAGCAGAGGTATCGACTACGGCGCCTATCCGCTTACACGCTGCGAGCCCCGCAAACTGCGCGGGTCTCTTGCTACGCGGAACGTCGCCTAGGTCGACACCTCTACTCCGTCTCCCACTGGCCATTACTTCCACTTCGACAGACATGACCCGGACTCTCCCGCTCCACTGCTCCACGAAAACTGAAACCGAAGTTCTGAAGTCGCTCCGCTCCGGATCCGCGAAAAATTCGCGCGTGACGGCCGCGGGGCTATTTGCGCCTGTAGGTGATCCATGCCTGAATTGATGAAACAAATTTCATTCGCCAAGCTCGACCAGGGGATGGAGATGCCCCATCTCCTCGACATCCAGACCCGCGCCTTCGAGTCGCTGCTGCAGCTCGACGCGGCGTCGCAGAACCGCGAGGACATTGGACTCGAGCGCGTCTTCAAGGACCTGTTCCCGATCACGGACGTCCACGAGAACTTCTCGCTCGAGTTCAAGAGCTACGCGCTCGGAGAGCCCAAGTACTCCGTGGCCGAGTGCATCGAGCGCGACATGACGTACTCAGCGCCGTTGAAGGCGACGCTCCAGCTCATCGTCTTCGAGACGACCGAAACCGGTGTCAAGCGGCCGAAGAACATCATCGAGAAGGAAGTCTATCTCGGTGAGCTTCCGCTCCTCACTCCACTCGGCACTTTCGTTATCAACGGCGCCGAGCGCGTGATCGTCAGCCAGTTGCACCGTTCGCCGGGCGTCGTGTTCGAGGAGTCGACGCACCCGAACGGACAACGCCTCATCTCCGCGCGCATCATCCCGTTCCGCGGCTCATGGGTCGAGTTCACTGTCGATATCCACGATGTCGTCTACGTGCATATCGACAAGAAAAAGAAATTCCCAGCCACCGCGCTCTTGAGAGCGTTCGGCTACGGCACGAACTCGCAGATCCTGCGCCTGTTCTTCGCCGTGCGCGAGCTCGATCTCGTGCGCAAGCGCGAGACGCGTGTCGATCAGAAAGAAGTACTCGGCGCAATCATCGCCGAGGACATCACCCTGGCCGGTACCGCGCACAACCCGGATGCGCCAAAGCTCAAGACCAAGAAAGCACGTGCAGCACTCGAGCGCGAAGAGTCTGAGTTGGTCGTCAAGGAAGGCGACGAGCTGACGGAAGAAGTCTTCAACCGTCTCCGCAGACTCAACATCGACAAGGTCAAGGTCTTCGCGTCCTACACGACGATCGATCTCCGCGACGAGATGGATGCGATCGAGCGCGGCGAGCGCCCGGTCCGTCGCGTTATTGCCGTTGATGCGGTCGATCCCGAGTCCGGCGAAGTCATCGCCGAAGTTGGCGACACGCTCACCGACACGCTGATCCGCAAGCTACGCAAGAATGACATCAACAAGGTGCAGGTCTTCGTGACCTCTGGTCGCGCCGAGTCGATGCTCATCAAGAACACGCTGGCAAAAGATCCGACGCACACCGACGAAGAGGCGCTGAAGCAGATCTACTCGCTGCTCCGTCCTGGCGACGCTCCGAACCGCGAGACTGCGCGCCAGGCGCTCGAGAGATTGTTCTTCTCTCCGAAGCGCTACGACCTCGGCCGCGTCGGACGCTACAAGATCAACCAGCGCCTGATGACGAACCGCCCCGCCAGCGAGACGGTTCTCACGAAGGAAGATTTCGTCGCCATCATCCGCTACCTCGTAGAGCTCCACGAAGGGCGTGGTTACACGGACGACATCGATCACCTCGGCAATCGGCGAATCCGCTCGGTTGGTGAGCTGATCGCAAATCAGTTCTCGGTCGGTCTTTCCCGCATGGCGCGCCTCGTAAAGGAGCGCATGTCGATCAACACCGATCCCGAAAAGATTTCTCTCGACGATCTGGTCAATGCGCGCACGGTAAGCGCCGTTATTCAGGCGTTCTTCGGTTCGTCGCAGCTCTCCCAGTTCATGGATCAGACGAATCCCCTGGCCGAGCTGACGCACAAGCGTCGTCTATCGGCGCTCGGGCCTGGTGGACTCACTCGTGAGCGCGCCGGATTCGAGGTGCGCGACGTTCACTACTCGCAGTACGGCCGCATGTGCCCGATCGAGACCCCTGAAGGGCCGAACATCGGACTCATCACTTCGCTTGCCTGCTACGCGCAAGTGAACGACCTCGGCTTCGTCGAGACTCCGTACCGCGTGGTCAAGAACGGGAAGGTCACGAACGAGATCGAGTGGCTCGATGCAAATCGCGAAGAAGACGTCATCATTGCGCAGGCCAACGCGCAGCTCAATGAAGACGGAACCTTCGTCGACGAGCTGGTGCTCTGCCGCCAGCGCGGTGACGTTCCGCTCGTTGCACCAGACAGAATCGATTACATGGACGTCGCGCCCGAGCAGCTCGTCTCGATCGCAGCGGCGCTCATTCCGTTCCTCGAGCACGATGACGCCAACCGCGCGTTGATGGGCTCGAACATGCAACGCCAGGCCGTTCCTCTCCTGAATCCGCAGACTCCGCTCGTCGGAACCGGACTCGAGGAGAAGGTCGCGCGGGATTCCGGCGCGGTCGTCATCGCTCGCAGAGCGGGAACGATCACGAGTGTCACCGCCGACGAGATCATCGTCGACACCGGCGCTTCGGAGCGTGGCAAGAAAGATTCAGATCGTCCGCTGGCAAGACTCACCCAGCACGATCGTTATCGCCTCAAGAAGTACTGGCGCACCAATCAGGACACCGCTCTGAACCAGCGTCCGATTGTGAAGGCCGGACAGAAAGTTCGCGCGGGTGAAGTTCTGGCTGACGGCGCTTCAACTGAAATGGGCCAGCTCGCACTCGGAGCGAACGTCACCGTGGCGTTCATGCCGTGGTACGGACACAACTTCGAGGACGCGATCGTCCTGTCCGAGAGATTGGTTAAGGACGACATCTACTCGTCGATCCACATCCAGGAGCTCGAGCTGCACGTCCGCGATACCAAGCGCGGTCAGGAAGAAATCACCCGTGAAATTCCGAACGTCGCCGAGGAAGCGTTGAGCGATCTCGACGAGCGCGGAATCGTTCGTATCGGCGCGCACGTCAAGCCGGGCGACATTCTCGTCGGCAAGATCACGCCGAAGGGCGAGACGGAGCTCTCTCCTGAAGAGAAGCTTCTCACCGCAATCTTCGGTGAGAAGGCGAAGGACGTGAAGGATTCGTCCCTCAAGGTTCCACCGGGAATGGAAGGCGTGGTAATCGATGTGAAGATCTTCTCACGCATCGAGGACCAGGTCGTCGAGAAGGATCGCGGCGAGAGAATCGGTGACATTCGGAGACTCGAGGGCGAGGAAAAGATCCGCGTCAACGAGGTGCGTGATGCAGAGTTGATGGACTTGCTCGATGGTCAGGTCGTGGCGCTGGCGCTCAAGTCTGGCACCGTCGAGGAAGCAATTCCCGCCGGGACCAAGCTCACCGCGCAGATGCTGCGGGACATGAAGATCTCTTCGCTGGATCTCAAGACATTCCGCGTCGAAGACAAGAAGATGAACGAGCGCATCCGCACCATTATCGATCTGGCCAACGATGAGAAGGCCAAGCTCGAGGAGAAGGCGGAGGAGAGAATCGACCGCGTGCTGCAGCCGGACGAGCTGCCACCGGGCGTCATCCAGCTCGTGAAGGTTTACATGGCCGAGAAGAGAAAGGTCTCGGTCGGCGACAAGATGGCCGGACGCCACGGCAACAAGGGTATCGTTGCGCGCATCGTTCCCGAGGAGGACATGCCGTTCCTCCCCGATGGCCGTCCGGTCGACATCGTTCTCAACCCGCTCGGCGTTCCGAGCCGTATGAACGTCGGACAGATCCTCGAGACCCACTTGGGGTGGGCGGCGAGACTGCTCGGCTTCTACGCGAAGACTCCGGTCTTTCAGGGCGCGAACGAGCGCGAGATCGGACTGCTGCTCAAGCTCGCGGCGGTGTCGTGGGTTCGCGATGCGCTCGACCTCAGGGTCGAAGGCGTGAAGATCTCCGACGAAGAAATTCGCGGCATCATCGCTGATGTCGCCACTGGCGGGGCTCACGGTGAGCGCGTTGAGCTACTCGCTGATGCGACGATCGATTCGCTGGGCGCGCGCGGAGTCTCGGCGCAGACCCGCGACGTGTACAATCGCATTCGTGAGTTCGTCTCGGCCGCTGCTCGTGAGCTCGCCGATCGCGATGTCGCGGAAATCGATAACCAGATCGCGTTCCACACCGCGGCTGCGGGCGATGAGGAGTACGAGCCAGCCGCTCGTGCGACATACAAGAACGCTGCCGCACAGATCGAGAGGAAGAGAAACGCTGACCCGGCATCGGTACTGGCCAGTCAGGAACTGCCGGCACTTGCGGCAGCGCTTGGAAAGAAGTCGGACGTCGATGTCGACGCGGCAGCGATGGAGCTGATGCGCATCGCCGGAATCTCGGCGGGCGGGAAGGTAAGGCTCCGCGATGGTCGCACCGGCGAGACGTTCTCGAACCCGGTGACGGTCGGCGAGATCTACATGCTCAAGCTGTCGCACCTGGTTGATGACAAGATTCACGCGCGAAGCATCGGACCCTACTCTCTCGTCACGCAGCAGCCGCTCGCCGGTAAGGCACAATTCGGCGGTCAGCGTTTCGGGGAGATGGAAGTGTGGGCACTCGAGGCTTACGGCGCTGCACATACGCTGCAGGAGATTCTCACCGTCAAGTCGGACGACGTGAATGGCCGCAGCAGAGTTTACGAGGCAATCGTGAAGGGCCAGAACCTTCCCGAGCCCGGAATTCCGGAATCCTTCAACGTGCTCGTTCAGGAGCTGAAGGCGCTGGGAATCCACGTCAGCATGGGAGCGAACGCGACCAGTGGCTACGGCCTCGGCAACATCGGCTCCAGAAACGGAAACGGTAACGGGAGCGAGGGCTAACTAATGATTGATTTTCGCAGCACGCGCGAGACCCGCGCGTCTTCATTCGACTACATCCAGGTCCGCATTGCATCTCCCGAAGAGATGCGCGGTCCCAAGGATTCCAAGGAGCGCGAGCGGCTCGAGATGGCCGGCCTGCGCACCTGGTGGTCGTGGGGCGAGGTACTGAAGCCCGAAACCATCAACTACCGCTCATTCAAGCCGGAAAAAGACGGCTTGTTCTGCGAGCGCATCTTCGGTCCCGTGAAGGACTGGGAATGCCATTGCGGTAAATACAAGAGAATTCGCTACCGTGGAGTGATCTGCGATCGCTGCGGCGTCGAAGTCACCCTGAGCCGCGTCCGTCGCGAGCGCATGGGTCACATCGAGCTCGCCGTACCCGTCGCGCACATCTGGTTCTTCAAGACTCTGCCGAGTCCGATGGGAAACCTTGTCGACCTCACCCTGCGTGATCTCGAGAAGGTCATCTACTACTCGAACTACGTCGTCATCGATCCGGGCAAGCAGGAATCCATTCCTGAGAATCCGGAGATTCCTGATGCGGCTGGTCGTCCGGTCGAAGCGAACATGCTTCTTACGGAAGACGAGTACTTCTTCCTGCGCCAGAAGGCCAAGGATGAAAACGACACTCAGTTCTTCGCGGACATCGGCGCGCCCGCCGTTCGCGAGCTGCTCCGGAGAATCGACGTCGACAAGGTTGCGGAGGAGCTCCGCGCCGGACTCGTCGACGAAGGCTCGCAGCATCGCAAGAAGCAAATGCTCAAGCGGCTCAAGGTCGTCGATGCGTTCCGTAACTCTGGTGATTCAGGCCAGGAGCGCAACAAGGCCGAGTGGCTGATCATGGACGTCATCCCGGTGATTCCGCCGGATCTGCGTCCGCTCGTTCCGCTCGACGGTGGTCGATTCGCCACGTCGGATCTGAACGATCTCTATCGTCGCGTCATCAACCGCAACAACCGGTTGATGAAGCTCATTTCGCATCGCGCGCCTGAAGTCATTCTCCGCAACGAAAAGAGAATGCTCCAGGAAGCCGTCGACGCATTGTTCGACAACGGTCGTCGCTCGAAGGCGATCCGTGGTCGCGGCAAGCGTCCTCTCAAGTCACTGAGCGACATGCTCAAGGGCAAGCAGGGCCGCTTCCGCCAGAACCTCCTCGGAAAGCGCGTCGACTACTCTGGCCGTTCGGTCATCGTCGTAGGTCCAGAGCTCAAGCTGCACCAGTGCGGTCTGCCGAAGGCGATGGCACTCGAGCTGTTCAAGCCGTTCATCATTCATAAGCTCGTCGAGAAGGGAATCGCCGAGACGGTGAAGCGCGCCAAGAAAATCGTGGAGAAGGAATCTCCCGAGGTGTACGAGATCCTCGAGGAGATCATTCGCGATCACCCGGTGCTCCTGAACCGCGCTCCAACTCTTCACAGACTCGGCATCCAGGCTTTCGAGCCGGTGCTCGTCGAAGGAAAGGCCATTCGTATTCACCCGCTCGTCTGCGCCGCATTCAACGCGGACTTCGACGGTGACCAGATGGCCGTGCACGTTCCGCTGTCGTTCGAGGCACAGCTCGAGTGCCGTCTGCTCATGCTGTCGTCGAACAACATCTTGAAGCCGTCGGACGGACGTCCGGTCGCTGAGCCCAGCCAGGACATTGTGCTTGGCTGCTACTTCGCGACCAAGGCTCCTCCGGGCTTCGACACGAACACGGCAAAGAACGGCAGAACCGGAAAGGCTTACACGACCGTTTCGGAAGTGGAGCTCGCGCTGTCGCAGGACCGCGTGACATTCCACACGCCGATTCGCTACTTCGTGCAGGACGTCGATGGTAGCCGCTGGGTTGATACGACAGTCGGCCGCGTGCTCTTCAACGCCATCATCCCGAAGGAGATTCCTTTCCAGAATCGGGAGATGAAGAAGAAAGCACTAGGTGAACTGGTCTTTGAGTCTTACCGTCGCAGTGGTCTGCAGGGAACAGTTCCGTTCCTCGATCGCCTGAAGGAATTCGGATTCCGCTACGCGACGCGCGGTGGAATCTCGATTGGAATCGAAGACCTCCACATTCCCGCCGAGAAGGAGACACTGCTCGGTGAGGCTGAGGAGCGCGTCAACAGATTCCAGAAGGCCTATCAGACCGGCAACATCACGAACGGTGAGCGTTACAACAAGGTGATCGACACCTGGACGCACGCCAACAATGACGTCGCGGATGCAATGGTGCGCGCGATGCGCGAATCGAACCAGGGATTCAATCCCGTGTTCATGATGTTCGATTCCGGATCACGTGGATCGCGCGATCAGATCCGTCAGCTCGCCGGTATGCGCGGACTGATGGCGAAGCCGCAAAAGAAATTGACCGGTGGCATCGGCGAGATCATCGAAAGCCCGATCAAGTCGAACTTCCGTGAAGGGCTGTCCGTGCTCGAGTACTTCATCTCGACCCACGGCGCACGTAAGGGTCTGGCCGACACCGCTCTGAAAACTGCGGATGCCGGTTACCTCACCCGCCGCCTCGTCGACGTCGCGCAGGATGTGACGATCACCGAGGAAGATTGCGGAACCATTCTTGGTCTCGAAGTCGGAGCGCTCAAGGAAGGCGAGGACATCATCGAGCCGCTGGCCGAGCGCATCGTCGGCACCGTGGCCGCTGAAGACATTTACGATGTTCATGAAAGAGACGAGTCCGGTCAGCGTGCATTGCTGGTCGAGGCTGGTCAGCTCATCGACGAAGACATGGCTCGCGGTATCGAAGAGTCTGGTCTAGAGACGGTGAAGATCCGCAGCGTTCTCACCTGTGAGGCGAAGCGTGGTCTCTGCCAGATGTGCTACGGCCGCAACCTCGCGACCATGGGAATGGTCGATAAGGGCGAAGCGGTTGGAATCATCGCCGCGCAGTCAATCGGAGAGCCGGGTACGCAGCTTACACTCCGCACCTTCCACATCGGTGGAACGGCGGCACGTATCGCTGAGCAGACGGCGCGCAAGTCTAAGGTTGCTGGAACGATCGAGTACGGGGACAGGCTCGTGGTCGTCGAGAATGCGGAGGGGCAGAAGATCGTCACTTCGTACGAAGGCGAGCTCACGATCAAGAGCTCCGGCGAGCGCAATGCGTCCGTCGGTGCGCGTCTCCAGGTTCCGCTCGGCGCCACCCTGATGGTCGAGGACGGCGACGAGGTGAAGAAGGACCAGATCATCTTCACCTGGGATCCTTACACGAACCCGATCATCGCGGACGTCGAAGGCACCATTCGTTTTGTCGACCTGATTCCGGACGAGTCGGTTTCCGAGGAGCTCGACGAGCTCACCGGTCTCCGCCAGACCGTCGTCATCGAAGACAAAGAGAAGAAGCTCCACCCGCACATCGAGATTCTCGAAATCAAGGGCGGCAAGGAAAAGCGCCTGAGAGACTTCGTGATTCCGGTTGGTGCACAGCTCACGGTGGAAGACGGCCAGAAGATCAGTGCCGGCACCATCATCGCCAAGATCTCACGTGAGGCGTACAAGACCCGCGACATCACCGGTGGTCTGCCGCGCGTCGCGGAGTTGTTCGAAGCGCGTCGTCCGAAAGATCCGGCGACCATCTCGGAGATCGACGGTGAAGTTCGGTTCGGCGACATCAAGCGCGGCAAGCGCGAGATCAGAGTCGTGCCGAAGGACACGCCGGTGGATACAGAGGAGCCGGGTCAGCTATATGAGATTCCGGCCGGTAAGCACCTTCGGGTGCACGCTGGCGACTGGGTGAGAGCGGGCGACCGTCTCTCCGAAGGTCCGGTGAATCCGCACGACATTCTCCGCATCAAGGGAC
>CADDZN010000122.1 GCA_902812375.1 bacterium
CCTTCGTTCTTTGCTCGCACGATGGCGACCTCGCGCGCGTGATAGCGCGGCGTCTCGCCCTGCTTGTAGCTGGACTCGTGCTCTTCGTCGACGATGATCGCTCCGAGATTCTCGAGCGGCGCGAATACGGCCGACCGCGCGCCAACGACGATTCTCTTTTCCCCCCGCTTGAGCGCAAGCCACGCATCGTAGCGCTCGCCCTCACTCAGCGCGGAATGCAACACGGCGATCCTGTCGCCAAAAGCAGCGCGAAAGCGATCGACGGTCTGTGGCGTGAGCGCAATCTCAGGAACGAGCACGATCGCGGTTTGTCCACGCTCGTCGACGATTCGACGGAGGAGCTCTATGTAGACGAGCGTCTTTCCGCTGCCGGTAATTCCGTGAAGCAAAAAGACCTCGCCCTTTGCCCCTGCAGCCATTGTGTCGATGGCTTGCTGCTGTGCGGCTGTGGGTCTCAGCCTCGTCGTGGAAATGCCACCGCGGCTCGTGAACGGATCCCGGTTGACTTCCTCTTCAGTGATAAGGATGAGACCGCGTTTTTCGAGCGACTTGAGAACAGAAGGAGAAAACGCGAGCTGCGAATTCAGTTGGTCGACGGTAGCACGATTGCCGAGTGATTCGAGTAGCTCGAACACAGCCCGCTGCTGCGGGGATCTCGCGAAAACCTTGTCGCGTTGCAGCAGCGATGGTATCTCAACACCGATCTTGACGATGCGCTGGGTTTTCCTCGTGGGGCTGGGATCTTCGGCGCCGGTGAGAGCCGCTGGCAGCACCGTCCGAAGCGTTACGCCAATCGGGACGACGTAGTAGTCGGACATCCACTTGCACAGATCGAGCAGAGACTTGCTGATCGCGGGGTCGCCGTCAGGCGACTCCAGAATTTTCTTGGGCCTCTTCGCCAGTGAGCTGACGTTGCTAAGGCCGACACACACGCCGATTTCGCGGCCATTCCGCAAAGGGACGACGACGCGTGATCCCACAACCACCGGATTCGCGAGAGAGTCGTCTACGGAGTAGGTAAAATTCTGGAAGACAGGGAGCGGTAGAGCAACTTCTACAAACGCTGGCTCAGGCACTTTGAAATGCCGCTGCCGGTCTCTCGGTTGCTATCGGAGACGCGCCGAGCCCGGGAGCGTCCGAAAGTCTGATCGTTCCGCCGACGATAGTCGTGCCCCGATACGGATCGTTCGAGAGAAGTGCCGCGCCATCGAAATCCGCCGTGTCGAGTAACGGCGCAATTTGCGCGATGGCCGAGATTCCGAGTGAGCTCTCTATCATGCACCCTGCCATCACTTGAAGATCGAGGGCGCGCGCGGCGTGCACCATCCTCAGTGCCTCTCTGAGACTACCACATTTCGCGAGCTTGATGTTGATCCCATCGACTGCTCCGGCAAGTTTGGCAACATCTGTCGCAACAAGGCACGATTCGTCAGCGAAAACAGGCAGGCGTGAGCGTTCGCGGACGAATCGAAGTCCTTCGATGTCGTTGGCGGCGACTGGCTGCTCGAGCATTTCCACGCCCTGGTCGGAGAGAAAATCGCTCATTCGGACGGCGTGCTTCGCGGTCCATGCCGCGTTCGCATCTACCCGGAGTCTTTTTGCAGGCGCGGCAGAGCGCACAATTCTCACAATCTCCATGTCGCGATCCGTTCCGAGCTTGATCTTGAGAATCGGGTAATCACGCGCTTCCTCTACACGCGCTTCCAGCTCATGGTTCTCGGCGATCGCGATCGTAAAACTCGATTGCGGTGCGGTCGAAGGATCGAGTCCCCAAATGCGATGCACCGGAAGGCCCAGTCGCTTGCCGAGCAGATCGTGGAGCGCCGAGCTGACTGCACTCTTCGCCGAGGCATTGCCGCGAATCACGCGATTCAGATCCGTCTCGATCGACTCCAGCGAAAGTGGATCGGCGCGCTCGATCACCGGCTTGAATTGCGCGAGCGCGGCCACAACCGTCTCGACAGATTCGGCATAGTACTTGTTCGGAGCGGCCTCCCCGAAGCCCTCGAGTCCATCGGTATCAGTGAGGCGAACGATCACGTTACGATGATGAGCGTAGCCACCCCTCGCGATCACGAACGGATGGACTGGCTTTAACTCGATTGTCTGGTGAGAGAGCTTCATCCAGCGGCCATCATCGGACTCGAGCGCGCGGTGCGCGCCATCCGATACTCGTTGTGCGCGGATGCGGTCGAGAGGAAATTGATCAGAGCGTCGGCCAGATCGTTGCCGCGCTCGAATCTGTTCCCCGGATTTTTTTCGAGGCAGCGCATCACGATCGATGCGAGCTGGGGCGGCACGCGCGAGTCGACAACCTCGGGCGAAACCGCCATCTCGGTCACGTGCTTGTAGCTGATCGAGTAGCTATCGGCGCCATCGAAGGGCGGAAATCCAAGCAGCGTCTCGTACATCACGACGCCCAGTCCGTAGATGTCGCTGCGGCCGTCGAGCAGCTTACCCCTTGCCTGCTCGGGCGACATGTAATGCGGGGTGCCCATGACGTTGCCGCTGCCCGTCATGCGGCTCCGGAAATGACCAGTCGCGATTCCGAAATCGGTCACTACCGCGTTCTCATCTTCATCGAAGAGAATGTTGTCCGGTTTGATGTCGCGGTGAACCAGGCCGCGACGATGTGCGTAGTCGAGACCCGTCGCAACCTGCGCCGCCACCGCGGCCGTCGTCTCGGCCGAGAGCGAGCGGTGTCCGCCGATTCTGTCGCTCAAGGTGCCGCGCGCCATGTACGGCATCACGAGATAGACGTGGTCGTCGACCATCCCGAAATCCATGATCTTGCAGATATGCGGATGCATAAGCTGAGCGGCCGACTCGGCCTCGCGGCGAAACCGCTCCCGCATCTCCTGCTCACGCGCAAGATGCGGATGTAAAACCTTGATGACGACCGGCGAATCCAGGCAAACCTGGAGGGCATAGTACACGCTCGCCATTCCGCCCTCGCCGACGCGATGCATGATCGTGTAGCGTCCGCCAGTCACCTGCCGCAGCGCGGTCACCGACGGATCGGGAGGAGCCTGGCGACGGTCCGAGCTATCGGGCATGCGCTTTCCGCAGCGAACGCAGCGTGCGGCCTCCGCGCGATTCCAGCTCCCGCAATCAGGACAGAACACCTTTCAGCCTCCGAACTGCATGCGCACGAAGTCGTACGGAGGCCATGGACCCGTGACCTTGAAATCCAGCGACGACTGACGATGCGCTTCCTTCGCCACTGAATCCTCAAACGCTTGCCAACGCTGGCTGTCCACTAGAAATGATGCGCGGGCAACGACGCCCTCTTCTTCGTCGCCGTTGGCGCGCGGAAGTGTCACTGTCGCGTCTGCGTGACTTCGAAGCGCGCGGAGACTTTCTGCCGCAAGAGCTGCAAAGCTCCTCTGTGCGTCGTCGGCGTTGGTCGTCCCGCGAGTCGTGATGCTCACTCGGGCCGCCGCGTGCCCCTCGATGATCGAGAGCGCTTCCGTCAGCGTGAAATAGTGGAGCTCGAGCCAACGCGTCAGCGTCTCCGGGGATTGGAACACCGTACCGGGTGGGGCCGGCAGAACCGACACATGTGAGTACGCTTCCTCAAGGATCGCGAGGTACTTCGTCATCTCGGCGTCGTTGAGATCGACCGCCGAGTACGAGGACGGCTCGACGATGGCGGCCAGCGCGCGGTAGTGGATGAGCGAGGTGCCCTGCGCGAGAGACGAGATCTGCCCAGACTCTACGGCCGCTACGCCATACAGTCGCAGCGGATTTACAGGAGCTCGCGCCATTTCAGTGCAGCGAGGATCAGCAGGCCGAGGCCGAGCTGTGCGAACACGAGGATCATGAATCCGTACGGATGATTGTGAAGCGGGATGCGCTCGAAGTTCATCCCCCACATTCCGCTCACTACCACGAACGGGAGCGTGACCGTCGCGACCACGCTCAGAGCCTTGGTCGCCATACCTAGACGATTGGAGACCTGTGTTAGATAGCTGTCGAGGGTGCTGCTCAGAAGATCGCGGAACTGCTCGAGGGAATCGTAGATCCGGAGGACGTGGTCGTAGATGTCCCGGAAATAAATCTGGGTGTCCGGGGTCAGGAGTGTGCTGGGCCGATTCGTGAGCGTGTTGAGGGCATCCCGCTCGGGCGCAATGTGCCGCCGCAGCGAAAGTACCAGCCGCTTGACCGCGAATACGTCGCGGAGCGAGCTCTGGTCGAACCGGGCAAAGATCCGCTCCTCGAGCCCGTCCATGAACTCGTCTAGCTTGTCGATGATTGGGAAATAGGCGTCGACGGCCTGATCGACGATCGCGTGCATGAGGCGGGCAGGGCCGTGGGCGACGAGCTCCGGTTTGTGGTGGAGCAGCTCGACCGTAGTGGAGACTGGGTCCGTATCCGCACCGTGGACGGTCACGACATAGTTGTTGCCGAGGAAGAAGGTGATGTTGACCGTGTCGAGGTCGTAGGGGTCTTCGGTGGTCTCACAGAACGCCACCGTGCGAACGATCAGCAGCAAGTACCGGTCGTACTCCTCGAGCTTCACTCGGGACTGTGGATTTAGCGCTTCCTCGATCGCGAGCGGGTGGAAGTGAAACACATCGGAGAGCAGGCTCACGTGCTCGGGGGATCGCGTATCGATATCGACCCAGAGTGTTCCCGAGCCTGAGGCCAAAGCTTTCGCTATCTCATGGTGAGAGAGATTCTCGCGAATGCCGGTTCCTGGCTGGTCGTAGTAGCTCCAGAGACGTGGATCAGCGGCAGGTTTGA
This sequence comes from bacterium, assembly GCA_902812375.1. Classification (GTDB taxonomy): domain Bacteria; phylum Gemmatimonadota; class Gemmatimonadetes; order Gemmatimonadales; family Gemmatimonadaceae; genus UBA4720. The sequence goes on from CADDZN010000122.1 coordinate 4,747, forward strand.
CATCCTGGAACAGACGCAAGGCGGACGAGCTCATGGGTGCAAGATAGCCGTCAGGCACCAAGCGCCGCGAGGTGACGCAGACTGGCTTCGGCCAATCTGTCCGGCGCGTATCCTCCCTCGAGAGCGCTAACGAGTCTGCCACCGCACCACGACTCGGCCCGCGCGACCAGCGAGCGGGTAAGCGACTCGAAATCTTCAGTTTCCAGTGTAAATCCGCCGAGTGGATCGCCGGCCAGCGAGTCGAATCCAGCGGAGACGAGAATCAGCTCGGGGACAAAGCCATTGGTTGCCGCATCGATGCCCCTCTCCAGAGCGGCGACATACTTGTCGCGCGGGAGCCCGGCCGGCATGGGAATGTTCCAGACACTTCCATGTGGCCCGCGATCGTCGGCCGCACCGGTGCCCGGATACCAGGGCCACTGATGCATGCTGACAAAGTGAATCTCGGGCTCACTCTGAACCAGCGCTTGAGTGCCATTGCCGTGATGGACATCCCAGTCGACGATGAGAATCCGCTGGAGTCCGTGCTTCTGCCGAGCGTAGTGCGCGGCAATCGCGACATTTCCGAAGAGACAGAATCCCATCGCTCGGTCATAGACGGCGTGGTGACCGGGCGGGCGGACGGCGGAGAAACTGCGCGGGTGGACGCCACTCACTGACAGATCGACCGCGGAGAGAACGCAACCTGCGCCGGCGGTCGCGGCGTCCCACGAGCCGCGGCTGGTGACTGTGTCGGCATCGAGGCGACCGCCTCCCTGCTCGATCACGTGGCGAACCGCGCGGATGTAGTCTGGATCGTGCGCGAGCTCGAGCTCTTCCACGGAGGCGTGGCGGCCTTCGAGGTGTTCGATTTTGTGGAAGAACTCCGGATCCTGTCGCAGCGCTCGCGTTATCGCGCGCAGCCGTCCGACGTGCTCGGGATGTCCCCAGCCGGTATCGTGTGCGCCACAATCGCTGTGTGAGATGAACGCGGCCCGCATGGACCGAGAACCGCTATTCGACCGGACGCCGGTGGCGGTCGGTGATCAGAAATGTGGATCCATTTCTGGCGGGCGTAGAAGAAATTGGAGCGTCTTCGTCCAGGATCTCGAAGCCATGAAGCTTCACTACGTAATCGTCTTCATGCTGGGCGTCCGGATAGAGCTCACGAAGTGCGAGTTGCTTGAGACTCTTTACAGAAGCGGAGGGATTCGCGTCGATGCGAATCGCATCCCAAGCCTCGAGCACCTGCGCGCGCACGTGAAGCATTTGGTTCGTTGGGGAGCCCAGAACGAACGGCGCGCCGGCCGCCCGGAGACTGTTGACGAACGGCGTTTGCGAAGTCACTCCCTGGCAGCCTCGACCACGCCGAGTGTTACCGGAGGGAGTGTCGCGAGAAATCGCGCAACCTGCGGATCGAACAGATAAGTCGATCCGCTCACTCTCGTGCCGCTGGCATCGCGAAGCGCTCCGATCACCACCTCTTCGCCACCCTGACCGCGGAACGTGACGTGGGTTGCGCTCTCCTGCTCGGGGAATGCCGCGTAGATCCCTAGCTGTTGGGGGAAAAACTTCTTCGCTTCGTCGAGAACCTCGCTAGGCGTGAGGCTGGTAGTGGTTTCCTGGAGGGTGCGATTGCGTTGTGCCATCGATCTCGAATGAAGGGTACGAGCAGTCGGTGCAATCTAGACATGGCCCCGAGGAGCGACAAGCGGATAAGCGCCTGGGCGGTCAACATCTTGCAAGTCGTGGCGCCAGAACCTTTACATCAGGACAGAGAAAATCATGCTGACGAGTAGATCCGTTCTCCGCGCGTTGGCTTGCGCCACTGCGTGTGTCGTGTCCGCGCAGGCCGGTGCACAGGCAACGACGACGAGACAGCCTTCCTCGACAACCCAACTGCCATCGGCCACCTACAGGCCTGAGTTCGGCACGATGTGGACGTTCGAGGCGCCACCACTCGATTACTGGCGACGCACCTACAATTTTACGCCGGATCAGCACTGGCTCGATCACGTTCGCCTCGCGGCCGTTCGCCTGCCGAACTGCTCGGCGTCATTCGTATCCGCTCGTGGGCTGGTGATGACAAATCATCACTGTGGTCGGGAATGCACCGCGGCCTCTTCGCCTCCGGATTCCAACTACATCAAAACCGGATTCTCCGCGGGCGTTCTTTCGAACGAAAAGAAGTGCGCGGGTCTGTACGTCGATCAGCTTCAATCGATTCAGAATGTTACGCAAAGGGTGAGGAGCGCCATAACGGGCAACACTCCAGCGCAACAAGCGGCGCAGCGTACCGCGGTAATCAATCAGATCGAGAGCGAATGCAGGCAGCAGACACAACTCACCTGCCAGGTCGTGTCTCTCTATCAGGGCGGAATTTATTCCGTGTACCGATATCGCCGCTTCAACGATGTGCGGTTGGTGATGGCGCCTGAGGAGGATATCGCGTTCTTCGGTGGAGACCCGGACAACTTTACTTACCCCCGTTACGATCTCGACCTGACCCTGCTCCGGGTGTACGAGAACGGCCAACCCTACACGCCGACGGATTACCTCAAGTGGAGCGCCGCCGGCGCCGCTGACAGTGAGCTGGTATTCGTCGTCGGCAATCCTGGATCGACCGGCCGCCTCAACACGATCTCGCAGATGGAATTTCTAAGAGACGTTCAGTATCCGGCGCAGCTCGCGTCGTACAAGAGAACTCTCGCGATACTGAATCAGCTCTCGCGCACAGACACGTCGGCGGCGAGGCGATACCAGAACGACGTCTTCGGCATCGCGAACTCCCAAAAGGCCGTTACGGGATATCGCACGGGTCTGCTCGACACGCTGAGCATGGCGAAAAAGCGCGCATTCGAGCGGGAGCTGCAGGCGCGCATCGCAGCGGATCCGAAGCTACAGGCTCAGTATGGGGGCACGTGGGCGGCAATCGCGAGAGCAGAGAACGAGCTGCGCACATTCTATCCGCAGCTCCGTTATTACGGATTTGGCGGCTCCAATCTTCTCACGATGGCCGCGCAGATAGTGCGCATCGCCAGTGAATCCGGGAAACCAGATTCCGCGCGTCTCGCGCCGTATCAGGGCCAGGGAATCCAAAACATGACCGCGCGTCTGACGCAGAATGTGCCGATCGACACGGCGTTCGAACGGCTCGCCCTCTCCGCCCAATTCCGTGCCGCGCAGAGCGAGCTCCCCGCTGGCGATCCGTTTCTTCGGCTCGCGCTCGGTGGACGCACGCCAGAAGCCGCCGCTGCGCGTCTGGTTAGTGAAACGAGAATCGGTGATCCTGCATTCAGACAATCGCTGTTGCAGGGTGGAGCGGCGGCCGTCGCTGCATCCACGGATCCGATGATAGTTCTCGCGCGAGGTATCGATCCACTGAACCGCGCCGTAACCGCTCGTGCGAATGCGTTGAATGCGATCATTACCGCGAATAGCGAAAAGATCGGTCAGGCGCTCTTCGCCGCTTATGGAACCGCGCTGCCGCCGGACGCGACTTTTACGCTCAGGATCAGCGACGGAGTTGTGAAAGGGTATCCGATGAACGGGACGATCGCGCCATACAAGACGACGTTCTACGGATTGTACGGACGTTCGGCGGCATTCGACGACAAGGAGCCGTTCAAGCTCCCAGAGCGCTGGGTCGCGCGCAGGAGTAGTCTGGATATGATGACTCCATACGACTTCGTTTCCACGAACGACATCATCGGAGGGAACTCCGGCAGTCCCGTGATAAACCGCAACGCCGAAGTAGTAGGGTTGGTGTTCGACTCGAACATTGAGGGCGTGTCGAACCGCTTCATCTTCTCGACCGATGTAGGGCGGACGGTGAGCGTGCATTCGCGCGCGATTATCGAGGCGCTCAGAAAGATGTACGATGGCAATCGGATCGCGGACGAGCTGGAGGGTCGGGGAACCCAGTAGGGCTGAGGCCTGGCATCTCGGTGCTTCCAGAGTTTTAAAGCAACTGAACGGGCGAGAGCTCCAAGTCGGTTAGATGTCAGTTGGTCAGGTTACGACGTCGGGACTCTACTATTGGCATTCGTAGCACACGCAGTTGCTATAACGCCAAAGGGGTAAGTCTGGAGC
>CADDZN010000123.1 GCA_902812375.1 bacterium
ACGCCGTCGCCTCTTCCGAGGCCGGGCCAGCGACAGCATCGGCTTCGCGCAGGTAATGCAGCCCGAGCTCGACGAGCTGGTCACGATTGATGTTCTCCGTGAGCGGGCGCGCACGCAGCTTTTCACGCACTGTGTCAGCGAGTGACGCGCGTCGCCCGGGCGCTCCCTGCCCTTTCTCCGGCCGCACGATCTCCGGGCGCCTCGTATCGAGATGGAAGTGCAGCGCCTTCCGCTTGTACTCGCGAAGCGCCTTGTGGTCCAGCTCCCGCAACACATGCCTTGGCACATCGCGAACGACAAGTCGCACGATCTTCTCCTCGATGCCGCCCTCGCAGTTCTCCAATGCGTTGCGAATTGCCTCATCGAGCGCTGCGGGAGACAGACCGGAGCCTGAGAGCGGCGTCAGATCTTTCCACGGCCGAGACGGAGGTATCGGATGGAATTTGTGCGTTTTCGTCGCGAGATCGTGCTCGATTATTCCCTTTCCGGCAATCCCAGCGTCGCGTTCTTCCCCGAGCTCGCCCCATGGGTTCGTGCTGGTGTAGTCGAGTGACCCCGAGTAAAACGCGTTGGGCGCGACCGAGCGGTACACATGGTAATGCCCGAGCGCGACGTAATCCCATTTCTCGACGCCCAGCTCCTCGACGGAGATCTCCGTCGCCGCGCGCTCGAGCTCGCGACCATGTTTCGGAATCACTCCTTCGACCTCGCCGTGCAGGACGAGCACGTTGTACTTCGCATTGGGATCAGGTTCTAGTGCGGGCTTCTTGCCCTGCATATCGGGCACCGCAAGGATGACCAGGTCTCGTTCGTCGACCGGAATTCGCTTGGCTTCGCTGTCCACCACTGTGATTCCGAGCGGCGCGAACAGGCGCAGAATGCATCCCGTTTCCGCGGTGCGCGGCGTGTCGTGGTTCCCCGCGACCATTACGACCGTCGCATCCGGCAGCATCTGCGTCAGACGCGAGAACTGGAGAAACGCGTGCAGGATCGCCGGGTTCGTAGGGCGCACGGTGTGAAACACATCGCCGGCAATGAGCACAAGATCCGGTCGCAAGTCGATCACCGTGTCGATCACTCGCTTGAGCGAGCTCGCGACGTCGGCCTCACGCTGATTGATGCCGGTCGGCGTTTGCCGCTGATACTGCCGGAATCCGAGATGTATATCGGAAAGGTGAACCAGTCTCATCTTGAGCGCATCGCCCTTATCCACTGCGTGATTTTAGTTCGGACCTGCATCGGCCCGCGGCTCGATTCTCCCTCACGATTCAGAGATGCAATCGTCGAGTTTACGATGATGCTGCTCTTCGAGTCGGTAATCCAGCCAAGTCGGCGGTCGATCTGGATGGTCCCGGAGAGTGATCCCGTAGTTCCATAGCCGGGCCCGGCCGGCGCCGAGCTCGGAGTATTGATGCGCGACATCGTGCCGCGCATCGAGATGAAGGCGATATCGCCATTCCGGCTCAGCGAATCGAGCCGAAAGGTTGCGCGCACGGATCCAACCGCCCCGGGCTCGCTACTCAATGGTATCTGCATCTCGCGCGTCCATTTATCGCCTACGTTTACGGAATTCCGTGCGAGCATCGCTGGCATCTCGCCAAAAAGATGTCTGAGCTCGCTGTTCGGATCACCGTCGTCCACCATTTCCATCGCGCCATCGGTCGACACCCTGAGCCACACCGGCTTCGCCTGCATCGCATGGCGCTTGAGATCGGCGAGCGAGGCCGCCGAGGCGGGTGTCATAGCTACTGAATCAGTAATCGTCTGCATCAGCGTTCCCGACGGCGTCCATTGCTGCGCAATCGCCCGCGTGAACACCTCGATCGACGTGGTGAGCGAAGTCGGTTTCGCGCCGCTCGCGGTTCCCGTCATCTCCACAGTCTGCGAGAGGTGCATGCGCAGCGTGTCGCCAATGCGCGGCCGGATTTGCAGAAGCACTGTTTGAGCCGGCGCCGCCGCTGGCCAGGCAAAGAGCGTGAGCGCAGCGAGAGTGGCGGTCCAGCGCGCCAACCTAGAAACCATACGGATCATTCTCGGGAACAGAGCGAATGCTGCCAGCCATCGGGCGCTGCGCCGGCTGCGCCGGAATGATTTTCCTGAACTGCGAGCTGAAATACGCCTTCACGTCTTTCGGGCGGGCGAGGAGCGTCGCGTTCCGCGCGCGAATTACTTCCTGCTCCGTGTATAGCGCCGTGATTTCCTGCACCCATCCGAGCGTGATCGACGGATCGAGCGGTCGTAGCGCGCGCAGAATCGCTGATTCGAGCGTCACCTCGTTGGCCTGCGGATAACGCTCCGCGCCTTCGCGTCCCTGCATCACGGCTGGACGCGGGAAGCGCACGAATATCGGTTGCGTGAAATGTGGATGGCGAATCATCAACTGCCCCTTTTCCAGCGTCGCGAGCTTGGTTCTCGTGGCCGGGCTCAGCACCGCGTAGCCGGGCGTCGATAGCTCGTCCGGATCCATTCGCCCATAAAGGGCGGTGCCCGAGTTCCCAACGACGCGCCGATGCACCTGTGATCGGAACTGCTGCGCGCTGAACAGCACCAGTCCGAGGTAGCGCCCGCGTTCCGCGATATCCAGAAGCATCTTCCTGACATAAGTGTCAGGCCCATCGCTCGGCGCGTATTTGTTGAGCTCGTCGACGAACACCACGAGGTGCTTGACCCCGAGATCCCGCCGTTCCAGGTGCTCGCGAAGCTTGGAGACGATCCGGGCGAAGATGAGGTCCTGCGCATCTTCCTCGAGATTTGCTACGTCCACTACGTACACCGTCCGGTCGCCAAAGCTCCCGAAAGGAAGGTCGGAAACGGCCCCCGAATCGGTGACCAGCCCCGCGCACCTCGTCGAGATGTTGGACAGCCGATTGCGCACCTTGCGGATCGTCGCGACGTGGTGCGTGCGCCAGCTCTCGCCATTCTTGTTCTCGAGCCCCTGCAGAACATCACGGAACCAGGCGTCGAGATCGGCGAACGATTCCACGCGGTGGCTTTTTTTCAGAACGTTGTCGGCCGGAAACTCCTTGTCGACGACGCTCTCCTTGATGAAGTCGATCAGCGCATCGGCCTTTGCATCGACGTCGTCCTTGTTCAACAACACTTCGGCAAACTGGAGGACTTCGCGAAGTCCCCAGGTAAGCGGAGTGACGTTGTCCAGCAGCGCCTCGTTGTTCCGGAAAGTGTTGAGGGCCAGACCCTTCGCGGTGTACGGCGCAAAGTATCGGACGCTTTCAAACGGCTTGGTGTCCACGCCAAGCTTCTCATAAAGCGCTTCGTCGCTTTTCTCTACCTTGCCGGGCTGATCGAGATAGCAAAGGTCGGGGCCTTTCACATTGAAGCAGACTGCGGCTATTGACCCCTTGTCCTCGGGGAAATGCTTGAAGAGCGACGCGAGCAGCCACTCGACAGCGCTCGTCTTGGTCGCGAGACCCGATACGCCAGTGATGTTGAGATGCGCCGCTTCGGGGCCGAGCAGGAAATCGGCGTCCAGATAAATCACCGCATCGGTTCCACCGGCGCGATAAACGCCAATCGGAATTCCGGTATTCGCATCCTCGCGGAGATATCCGTCCATCCTGAGGGCCGCCTGCACGTCCGCTTCCTCAGCGAGGAAAACCTGTCCCATCGGCACAGGCTGCAGCGGCTCCTCCGGGATCTGTCGGAGCACCGCCGCGGTATAGAGCCGGATCTCCGCCCGCTCCGTCGATGCAAAGCCGGCAAGAGTCGGCGAACCGTCGTGGCCCAGTACGTCGTGCATGGGCGACTGCAAATCGGTGTAGCTGAAGCCTTCGACAATGATTCCGTAGATGTGCGGGATCTGTCCGTCCATCGGCTGCGCGCCATCTACTCGCACGATCGTTCCGATTCCCACTGGCGAATCGATCGCCGTCCAGAAATGAAATTCGTGTGGAGTGTTGGGCTTTCGCTCCGTTGCGACTACGCGGCCGAGTGCTTCGCTCATGAAATTGCTCTGAGAAATTCTTCGCAGTCGCGGACGCCGTAAGCCATCTTGTCCCATCGTCCGTCGGGAAGCGACAGCGGAGTCATTTCCGCCATCACCCACCGCGACACTTCATCGGCGCGCTCGCGCGGTCGATCGCAATCGGCGACTTCCACACGCACCAATCCCCACAGCGCATCGCGTCCATCCGCGCCGCGCAGCCGCAGATACCAGCTCAGCACCGAGCTGCGCGACCGTGGTGACACCCTGAACACCGAAGAGCGCTCGCCCTGCTTCAAGCCAAGCACGATTCGTAGCGCATCACCTTCGACATAAAGAGTCCGATGACTCTTGACGATGCCAACGGCGCACGATGACGACGCGACGGTGGCACTGCCGCTGATGCCGCCATCGATGAAGAGCGGCGCCTCCGACTTTGCGCACCAGGCTTCGGCCAGACGCTCTTCGAGTCGCTGACGGTCCTGATCGACTGCGCGCATCGCTCGCTCGAGCAGCACCGAAGGATGCTGGCTCGGATATTCCCCGTTCCTATCCGGTCCGGAGGTGTCGACAATTTCCCAGCCGGACCCAGTCGCGCTGCTCAACAGCCCTTGCAGGCCGGCAAGCTGCGGCAGAAAGCGAAGCGGCACGTACATCTTTCGCTCGACGCACGGCGGCCTGTGACCCCACGTCGTCATCCGCCGATTCACCCTGATGCGCACCGCTGCGGAAACAGTGCCGAGCACAATGGGAATTCCCTCTCGGTGGGCGGCCACGCGTACCTTTTGGGCGCCATCGAGAAACGCACCAAAGCCCGACGCCGTTTGACGCGAAAAGTCGGGGACTTTCACCGCTCGAAGCGCCGTTCCTTCGACCACTGTGGCCGAGCGGAGCGTCGGCGGATCGCTCGTCACCGATGGCTCGAGCGACGTGCCGCCCTCTACCAGGCTCACGCCCGGCAATTGCTCCACCAGGAATCGGAGCACTGCCCGGCTCGATGCGTCCGGACCCGAATTGCTCACCAGCATCACCCTACTCCAGACCGATGTCCCACGCCTGCTCGAGGTCCTTCTTCGAGTACGCGCGGAATGCCGTAAGCGTCTGAGTCGATTTGATTCCCGGAATTACCGTTACCTGCTCCGTCACTATTCGAGCGATCGCCTCGTGCTCCGCGACCTCGATCATTGCCACGAGATCCCACTCGCCTGAGACCGAATAGACCTGCGAAACTCCCTCGATTCCCGCGAGCTTCGTCGCGCATTCAGCGATGCGCTGCGGCTCGGCTTTTATCAGTACGATGGCGGTAATCATAGGAGCACCGATGCTGCTATCTTTGGGTGGGCGGCGTCGCCGCGAAGGCAAGACATATAACGATACCGGCGTGGCAGAGACTCCGCCACGTTGCAAAATAGAGGTCCAGGATGTTGGAATCCGAGGAAGTCGGCGACCACGCTTCAACCCAGGTTAGCCGCACTCAGAATCTGGTCTACACCCTTCCGCACGCGACCGAGTCGATTGCGGAATTTGTGACTTCGGCTCTGGGTCGAGTGGATCCCTCCCTGGGAACCACGCAGTCGATCACGATTACCCGCGATGCCGAGACCGCTATCGCGATCTCTGAGACCGTTTTGCGACTGCTGGGCCCGGCCGGAATCGAGGTCGTTCCAATCACGAGCGCATCTCGAGCCGGACGTCTATTCAAGTCGCGGCCCGTCCTTGCCGTTGCGGGAACCGCGTTTGAGCTCGGCGCACTCGTTCGGGCGTCGCTGCTCAAGCTGGACCTGGTCAAGACGGTCGTCATCGCCTGGGCAGACGACATCCTGGAAGAGGGGCCAGAGGCGGTCGCCGCGCTCGAAGCCCTGCTTGGCGAGGTTGGTGAGGCCAATCGGGTGATCGTCGCGAGGAAAATCACTCCCGCAGTCGAGAATCTGATCGAGCGCTACGCCCGCCGGGCGAGGCGTGTTGGCATTCCAGAGACTGAAGTCCCGCAACTCCCTGAGAATTACGAGTTGCCGATCATTCGCCACGTAACCGTCGGACCCAGCGCTCGGCCGAGTGCACTGCGGCGTCTGCTGGACGATCTCGATCCACCTTCCGCTCTTATTGTGGCGCGCGAGCAACGCGCGGTCGACGAAGCGAAGCGTGTCTTGCGGACGCTCGGCTACCCGGAGAATGACCCAAACTTTCGGGTTACGAGTACCGATTTTCAGACCGCCGCACACGCGGTGATCTTTTACCAGCCGCCTCTCACACCGGCGGAGCTGCAGAGGGTCGCGCAGGCCAAGCCCGTTCAAGTCGTCGTGCTCGCAAGGCCGGGTGAGTTGCCCTGGCTCAGAGAATTGGCGGGCGGACGGCTGACACCTTTGAATCTGACTGGCCCAGAGCGTCGAGCTCACGACCGGGAAGAAATGGTGAGGCAGGAGCTTCGCACGGTACTGAGCACCGGCGTGCCCCCGCGCGAGACGATCGCGCTCGAGTCTCTCCTCGAGGAGTTCGACGCAACTGAAGTCGCGGCGGCCGCCCTCAACCTGCTCGAGCGAGAGCGTGCGCAGCGCCGGAAGGCCGCGGAGTACCCGCTGCCTGTTGCTCGCGCACGACCGTCTGATGGTGAAGCACGCGGGGGAGGCGGAGCCACTTCGGGAATGACGCGGCTCTTTATGACCGTCGGCACTCGCGATGGCGTAAAGGTGGGCGATCTCATGGGCGCGATTGCTGGCGAAGGCGGAATTCCGGGCGATCACGTTGGCAAAATCGACCTGCGCGAGAGCCACGCGCTGGTAGAAGTCGCGGCCGCGGATGCCCCGAGCGTGATAGAGCGAGTCAATGGCAAGATGATTCGCGGGCGCAAAGTCGTTGTGCGCGGAGAGCGGGACCGTGAGGACCGTGAGCGCTCCGCTGGACCGAGAGGCGAGCGCCCCGAGCGAGGTTCGCGCGATCGCGCTCCCCGTGATGGCGCCCGTGATCGCGGCGGCCCGCCCCGCGGAAGGCCCGGAGCGCCTCGTCGCGGACCATCCGACCGCCCTGCTCGCGGAGGCCCACCCCGTAGAGATCGCGACCGCTCGTGAGTGGGCCGAGTGGACCATTCCACCAGAGTGGTGGATGGATCGAGGTCATAGCAGGAGTGATGTTCAGCGGAAAGAGCGAAGAGCTCATCCGCAGAGTCAGACGCGCGATCATCGCTCGAAAGAGAGTACAGGTCTTCAAGTCGCATCTCGATGCCCGGTACTCAGGCATCTACTCGGTTTCAAGCCACGACGGCCGAACCGTCGAGGCAATCCCTGCGGATTCAGCGCTGCAGATTGGCCAGCAGATCGACCCGACTGCTCAAGTCATCGCGATTGACGAGGCGCAGTTCCTCGACGAGGGCATCGTCCCGCTCGTGACTTCGCTGGCGGACAGAGGGCGCCGCGTTATTGTCGCTGGCACCGATACGGATTTTCGCGGCGAGCCATTCGGGGCGATGCCCCAACTCATGGCGATCGCGGAAGTCGTCGACAAGCTCCACGCGATCTGCGTTCTGTGTGGAGGGCCTGCGAGCCGTAATCAGCGGCTGCTCGGAGGCAAGCCCGCGCCTTACAACTCGCCGCAGATCATGGTTGGCGGGACAGAATCGTATGAAGCGCGGTGCAGAATGTGCCATACCGTTCCGTCCGGAGACGCCGCGCAGGTTCGGCTGCTCTGACGACAGCTCATCTGTGCACAACCGCTCTGGCGGATGGAGCAGGTGTTTATGCGTGACACAAGTGAGAGAACGTCCTATCTTGCCGCTCCGGTCTGGGCGGCATCACTTCAATCCCTCGATAGATGATTCTCGTCGGACTGACAGGAAACATTGCCAGTGGGAAGTCGGAGGTGGCCAGGATACTGGCCGAGCGCGGAGCTACCGTGATAGACGCTGACGAGCTCGCGCGCGAAGCGGTGGCGCCCGATACGCAGGCGCTCAACGACATCATCAAGCGCTGGGGCAAAGATGTCCTGCAACCGGACGGAAGCCTCGATCGCGCTGCGCTGCGGCGGATAGTCTTCGCCGATCAGCACGAGCTCGATGCGCTCAACCGAATCGTGCATCCGGGTGTCACGCGACTTCGGGACCGCGAGATCGCCATCGCAAAAGAGCGCGGCGATCAGATCATTGTCTGTGTGATTCCGCTCCTCTTCGAGAGAAATCTCGTGGAGGAGTTCGACTGTATAGTCCTTGTCGACGCTCCACGCCCGCTGCGGCTGGAACGCCTCGTATTGACGCGAGGCCTGGAAGAGACCGAGGCAATGGACATGATCGCGGCGCAAATGCCGGCCGAGCTGAAACGGGCTCGCGCGGACTACTGCATCGAGAACACCGGATCGCTAGAGGATCTCGAGCGCGATGTCGACGCGCTGTGGAGCTATCTTCAGCGCAATACTGTCGAATCCGAAAGCGAAGTCCACGTTTCCTGACACCTGTAAGGAGTAAGAAGTGGCGAATATTCCCGGTGATCTTCTTTACACCGAAGAGCACGAGTACGTCCGCAAATCAGGCGACACCGCCGAGATCGGCATCACGGATTACGCGCAGGGCGAGCTGGGCGACATCGTCTACATCGAGCTGCCGAAAGTGGGAACGAAGTTCGGGAAGCACGACGTGTTCGGGACGATCGAAGCGGTAAAAGCGGTATCCGAGCTGTTCGCCCCGATCGCTGGCGAAGTAGTCGCGATCAACGAGCGCCTCGACAAGGAACCGGCGCTGGTGAACACTGACCCATACGGGGCCGGTTGGATGATCAAGGTGCGCCCTTCGAATCCGTCCGAGATCGACGCGTTAATGAAAGCCGACGCTTACGAGAAGCATATCGGCGCGTAG
>CADDZN010000124.1 GCA_902812375.1 bacterium
CCTCAAGGGCGCGAATTGGAACGCCGTGGCCCGGGGCGGATTAATCCACAACGTGATCATCGACCACGTCGAGTCGTTCTGGCCGCGCTGGATCTCGCAAACCGCGGTTGAGCGCGCTGGATTCTTCTCGAGCTCGGACGCCGGCGTTGGAACACTGGTGTCGCTGCCCAACAAGCTCGGCGAGTTCTATGCGACAGTCGTGAACGGTCCCGGCTACGCTGCTCGCGAGACGGATCGTTTCAAGGATTACTCGGCCAGACTCTCGCTCACTCCGTTCTCCGGTGCGAGCAATAAAGTCGTCAAGACATTTGCACTGACCGGGTGGACATACGTCGGCGCGGTAGCAAGCTCATTCGCGGCGGGCGGCGCCGGACAGGTTGGTCCCATAGGCTCGTCACTTCCGCGCAGGAGATCCGGCGCGTTTATCGGTGTTCGCGATCCACGATTTGCAGCGGGGGCCGAGTGGGACACTCGTAAAGACGCCAAAGAAACCGGCGCGAACACGGTTCTGGCTCCGGCCGTCGAAGTTGACAGCACGGGCCGGTTGCTTTCGGGTTTTGCCTACGTTAAGCCTTTTCAGCTCGCAGGAAGATCGACGCTTCCGCTGGGCCTCGTGGCCCGGTGGGACCGTTTCAAGCCAAATACTTCGACCGCGGGGTTCGTCAACACCATTATCGGTGGATTGACCTTCGATCTGAACAAGAAGTCCGCGCTATCGCTCGACTACCAGGAAGTCACGCCCCACAGCGGAGCGATAGCGGCCGCGACGAAAACGTACTTCTTGCATCTCGTGGCAAACTTCTAGGACCCATCTCGCGGGCAGTGAACAGTGCCTCCGGCGGTTGTGACGATGTCGTTACCTGACATTCGTCGTAACCCGCCGGGGGCATTCGTATTTTTCAGGCATTCACGACACGACTATCAGGGAGCATCCGGTGAGAGCCATTAAAGCACTTCTTCCCCTACTGTTCATCGCGGCATGCGGCAAGGAAAACGGGAACCAGAGCGCCACCGCGTCGTCAACGGCGCAGAGCGGCGGGTCAGTCGATCTAACCGGCGCCGGGGCCACGTTTCCGTATCCGATCTACTCCAAGTGGTTTTCTGACTACGCCAAAGCCACCGGCGTGAAGATCAATTACCAGTCGATCGGCTCGGGTGGCGGGATCAGGCAGCTGTCCGAACAAACCGTGGATTTCGGGGCATCCGACAGTCCGATGTCCGATGCGGAGATGGCCGGCGCAAAAGGCGGCCCGATCATCCACGTGCCTACGGTGCTCGGCGCCGATGTCGTCACCTACAACCTGTCCGGGGTGACGACAGGCCTCAAGCTCACGCCTCAGGTGATCGCCGACATCTTCTCCGGCCGCATCACGAAATGGAACGACTCGCGCATTACCTCGCTCAACCCAACGCTTTCTCTTCCCGGCGTCGACATGCTCGTCGTGCATAGATCCGACGGTAGCGGCACCACCTACATCTTTACAGACTACCTGAGCAAAGCTGTACCAGCCTGGAATGCATCGGTCGGGAAAGGCAAAGAGGTGAAGTGGCCCGTTGGACTCGGAGCAAAGGGAAACGAAGGTGTCGCGGGGCAGGTCAAGCAGACGCCCGGCGCCATCGGATATATCGAGCTCGCATACGCCAAGCAAAACAACCTCCCCACGGCGGCGATCAGAAATAAGTCGGGCAGCTTCATCTCGCCGTCCGTTCAGGCGGTTACAGCAGCCGCAGCCGCGACCGCGCAGGCGCTGCCAGCGAACACTGACTACCGGCTGTCAATCGTCGACGCTCCGGGCGCGGATTCCTATCCCATCTCTTCCTTCACCTGGATCCTGCTGTACCAGCATCAGCGTGATGCCACAAAGGGAAAGAAGCTCCTCGATTTCCTGAATTGGGCGCTCACAACTGGCGAGAGCGAAGCCTCATCGCTCGACTACGCACCTCTCCCGACGGAGATGGCGGCCAAGGTAAGGGCGAGACTCGGCACCGTCGATTTCGCATCGCAATGACCGCGATCCCGGCGGATTCCGCGCCCAAGGATCGCCGTCGGCTTGCGGTTCATCGCGTCGAGATCGGCGACCGGATCTACGAGATCCTGACAACGGCCTGCGCGCTGGTCGTTCCCGCGCTCGTCACGGCGATCGCGATCGCGATCTTCGCCGCCGCGTGGCCGGCTCTCACCAAACTCAGCGCCTCGATTATCACGTCGAGCGACTGGGACGTCGGTGCCGGAAGATTCGGTGCCGCTCCAGCGCTCTTCGGCACTATCGTATCCTCAGCGGTCGCGCTCGTCATTGCAACGCCGCTCGCAATTGGCGTTGCAATTTTTCTCTCGGAGTTTTCTCCGCGCTGGCTGCGTCAGCCAGTCGGGTTTCTCGTCGACCTTCTCGCTGCTGTTCCGAGCGTGGTGTACGGCCTCTGGGGAATTTTTGTCCTCATCCCGATGCTGCGTGAACACGTCATGCCGTTTCTTCGCGACACCCTGCACCTTGGCGCGACACCGTTTTTTTCGGGCGCCGCGTACGGCCCGAGTATGTTGGCAGCCGGAGTCATTCTGGCGATTATGGCCTTACCGTACATCTCCGCCGTATCGCGCGAAGTGCTGCTCGCCGTCCCGCGTTCACAACGAGAGGCCGCGCTCGCACTTGGCGCCACGCGCTGGGAGATGATTCGGGATGCCGTGGTCCCCTACGCAAAGTCAGGAATCATCGGCGGCATAATGCTTGGGTTGGGCCGAGCGTTGGGCGAGACGATGGCGGTGACAATGGTCATCGGCAATCGACCCGAGATTTCGGCATCGCTCTTCGCTCCTGGCTACACAATGGCCTCGCTTATCGCCAACGAATTCAGCGAAGCCACGAGTGATTTGCACCTTTCCGCGCTCATGGCAGTGGGAGCAGTCCTATTTATCATTACCCTGATCGTGAACGCCATTGCGCGCTGGCTCGTCTGGCAGGTCTCACGTGAGCGAGCCATATGAGGACGCGCACTTCGCGGCACTGGCTGAGCGGAGTGATGATCGGCCTGACATATCTGGCCGCCATTCTTGCAACCCTTCCACTCCTGCTGATTCTCGCGCATCTAATTGGGAAGGGAGCTTCGTCGCTGTCGCTCTCATTCTTTACCAACATGCCCAAACCAGTTGGTGAGACGGGCGGCGGTATGGCGAACGCGATAGTCGGCACACTCATTCTGATCGGTATCGCGAGCCTGATTGGGCTACCGATTGGTATTGGCGGCGGTATTTACCTCTCAGAAAAACGCCGAACCCCGCTAGCGCACACAGTGAGATTCCTTTCCGATGTGCTGAACGGGCTGCCGTCGATCGTGATGGGAATTTTCGCGTGGGAATTCCTTGTGCGACCGGCCGGACACTTTTCCGCGCTGGCAGGCGGCGCTGCCGTCGGCGCGATGATGATCCCCCTTGTGACCCGCACCACTGAGGAGATGCTGCGCGTCGTCCCGACGTCGCTCCGCGAAGCCGCGCTCGCACTCGGTTATCCAAAATGGCGGACGTCCCTGTCTGTTGTGCTGCGGACTGCTCTCGCTGGTATCGCAACCGGAGCACTCGTTGCTGTTGCGCGAATCGCAGGCGAGACAGCTCCTCTACTCTTCACAGCCTTCGGCAATCAATTCTGGTCGACGTCAGTTCACGAACCAATTGCCGCATTGCCCCTTCAGATCTTCACCTACGCAATCAGTCCTTATGACGAGTGGCATGCGCAGGCATGGGCGGGTGCACTGGTTCTGATCACGATCGTACTCGTCATCAGTCTCGCTGCGCGCGTAGTCACCAGGTCGAGGTTCGGTGCAGCAGTCGACTGAGGTGGCGCCAGGCGCGCGTGTCATACCGAACGTCGTCGCTCCGCGACCAGTCGCAGCACCGGCCCGGGAAGCGTCTACGGCAGACAAGCCCGCAGTCATAGCCAGCGACTTGTGGGCGTACTTCGGTGACACGGCTGCGGTGAAAGACGTGTCATTCGCTGCACCAGCACAAGCCGTCACCGCGATCATCGGCCCCTCCGGATGCGGAAAGTCGACTCTGCTCCGCTGCCTCAATCGGATGCACGAGACCGCGCCGAATACCCGGGTCGAGGGCAAGGTCGAAATTCTGGGAACCTCGATCTACGGCGAAGGAACCAGCGCAACCGTAGTTCGCCGACACGTCGGGATGGTGTTTCAGAGACCGACGCCCTTTCCCACTATGTCCATTCGCAACAACGTTGCGGCCGGATTGCGCGTCGCAGCGGAACGTCCCCAATCGCGTGCCGGTCTCCAGGACACCATCGAAGAGGCACTCAAGCGCGCAGGCCTTTGGGAAGAGGTCAAGGATCGTCTAGATGACAGCGCGATGGCGCTCTCCGGCGGGCAGCAGCAGCGGCTCTGCATCGCTCGCGCGCTTGCAATCAGACCCCGCGTTATCCTACTCGACGAACCAACAGCATCGCTCGACCCGTTAAGTACCCAGAAAATCGAGGAGCTGGTATATCATCTTCGCGAGACCGTCACCGTTGTCATCGTCACCCACAACATGCAGCAGGCAGCTCGAGTATCAGATCGCACGGCGTTTCTGCTTGTCGGCGAGCTCGTTGAATTCGCGGCAACCAACGCGCTGTTCACTGCACCAAAGGATCCGCGCACGGAAGCGTACATCACGGGAAGGTTTGGATGACCGCAACGCTTGAGCATCGGCTTCCAAAATCCAGACAGGCATTGCAACCGGGTACCATCGAGGCACGCGACTTTTCCTTCTGGTACGGAAAAAAGCAGGCGCTCAACAATATCAGCCTGATCGTTCCTCCATCCTCCGTTACCGCTCTCATCGGTCCTTCAGGATGCGGAAAATCGACATTCCTGCGCTCCATCAATCGCCTCAACGATCTCATTCCGGGGATTCGCCATGAAGGCGATCTCTCGCTCGACGGTCAGAGCATCTTCGACAAAGACCTGGACGTTGTCGCACTCCGGCAGCGCGTTGGGATGGTCTTTCAGCGGTGGAATCCATTTCCCAAATCCATCTACGACAACGTTGCGTACGGAGCTCGCATCAATGGCGTCACGCGCAGCTCGGAGCTGGATGAAGTCGTCGAGCGATCACTTCGAAGAGCTGCGCTCTGGGACGAAGTTAAGGATCGCCTGCGAACGAGTGCCCTCGGCCTGTCCGGAGGCCAGCAGCAGCGAGTCTGCATTGCGCGCGCGCTGGCCAATCAACCCGAGGTTCTGCTTCTCGATGAGCCGGCGAGCGCTCTCGATCCGGGTTCAACCCAAAAAATCGAAGAGCTCGTTTACGAATTGAAGCGAGAGCTCACAATCGTAATCGTGACGCACAACTTGCAGCAAGCCGCTCGGGCCTCCGACCACACGGCCTTTTTCTTTTCTGGCCAGCTAGTCGAGCTTGGACCAACCGATCAGATCTTCACGCGGCCGCGCGAAGAACGAACGGACGCATATATCACTGGGAGATTCGGATGACACCTGAGACAGCCGCGGCCTCGCCCGCAGGATTCAGACATTTTCACGATCAGCTCGGGTCTCTCAAGAACCAGCTGCTCGGAATGTCAGCCAAAGCGGAGGAGCGCACCGACCTCGCAGTCGAGGCGCTGCTCACACGCGATCGCGAAAAAGCCAACCTCGTCATTTCAGGCGATACAGACTTGAACAGGTTGGAAATGGAGGTCGAGCAGGCTGCGGTCGAGTTGCTCGCCCTGCAGCAGCCAATGGCGCGAGACCTCCGTTTCATTATCGGCGCAATCAAGGTCTCGAACGACCTCGAGCGCGTCGGTGATCACGCGGTCAATATCGCGGAGAGTGCTATCAGGCTCGCTGAGAAGCCGAAGGTGGCCATCAGCATTCCGGAAATCGAAGTCATGGCCCGGCGTGCTCGGAAAATGCTGGGCGATTCGCTCGACGCCTTCATTCGCGCGGATGGCGAACTCGGACGTAAAGTCTGTCGAGACGACGACGTTGTCGATTCGCTGCACGACTCCGTGTTTCGAGTGCTTCTCACCCACATGATGGCGGACCCGAAAACAATTACGCCCTCGCTCGAGCTGCTGCTAGTTGGACGCAACCTCGAGAGAATCGCCGACCTCGCCACCAACATTGGCGAAGACGCGGTTTACCTCGCGGAGGGCAAGCAGATCAAGCACCACCAGGAGGCGTAGAGCGCTCAGGGGCCGGCGATCGCCGCGATTATCCAGTAGGCGAGCGCTCCGACAGTTCCGGCGGCTGGGATCGTGATAAGCCATGCCCAAACAATTCGTTCAGCGATTCCCCAGCGCACTGCTGAAAATCGATAGGTGGCTCCGGCGCCCATGATCGACCCCGCAATTGTGTGCGTGGTGCTCACCGGAATCCCGTAGTGAGTGGCGACTGTCAGGGCGAGCGTGCCGCCCGTCTCCGCGGCAAATCCGCTGATCGGGCGCAGACGCGTAATCCGGGAACCCATGGTATGAACAATTCGCCAGCCCCCGAACAGAGTGCCAAGCGAAATGGCGGTATACGCGAGGAGTTTCACCCACAACGGAATGTCATCGGTTGCGATGTACAAGTGATGCCAGAAGCCCGTCTGCACGGCCGTAAGCGGTTTCACCGACACAAGCAGCCCGACCACGATTCCCATCGTTTTCTGCGCGTCGTTTGCGCCATGCGCATGAGATAACATCGCCGAGCTTGCGAGCTGCGCGCCGCGAAAGAATCGATCGACTCTGTTCGGCGCCATTCGCTGGAACAGCCAGTACACCGCGACCATCAGTACGAAGCCTGCCCCCATTCCGATAAGCGGCGACACCACGATGAATGAGAGCGTGGTGTACCAGGTTTTGCCGAGCGTGATTGCGCTGAATCCGGCCTTAGCCACGCCCGCACCCGCCAATCCGCCGATCAGCGCGTGTGAGGAGCTCGAGGGAATGCCGTAATACCAGGTGATGAGATTCCAGACTATCGCGCCGATCAGGCAGCCAAGAATGAGATTCGGCGTCGTTATCTCGGGGCGGATGATGCCCTTCTCCACCGCCTTTGCGATCAGAGTTCCGGAGGTGAACGCCGCGGCGAAGTTGAAAATGGCCGCCCACACGACAGCCGCGAGAGGGCTGAGAACCCGCGTGCCCACGATAGTGGCGATGGAATTCGCCGAATCGTGAAAGCCGTTGCTGAAATCGAAGATCAACGCGACCATGATGATCGCGAGGACGTAGTAGAGCACTAGGCGTTTTTCAGCGCGATGCTCTGCAGCACGTTCCCCACGTCTTCACACTTGTCCAGGGCATCCTCGATCTTGTCGTAGAGATCTTTCCACTTCACGACCTCGAGCGCATCTCCACCCTCGGCGAAAAGAATTCCCATCGCGTCGTGGTAAATCGCATCTCCCTCTTCCTCGAGCACTTTTAGCTGCTCGCTGATCGCGTACACGTGCTTCGCGTTCTTCATATCGCGCACGCCTTCTTCCACACGGGTGGCGGCGCGCGCCAGCACCTCCGCCAGACTTCCGGCGGCGGGCCTCGTTTTCTGGATGCGGAAGATCGTAGCGCGGCGCGCTGTTCCGTCTATCAGATCGATTACCTCATCGAGCTCTGATGCGAGCGCGTGAATATCCTCCCGATCGAACGGGGTTACGAAGGTTCGATCGATGCGATCGATGATGTCGTGGGTGAGATTGTCCGCCTCGTGCTCGAGCTCTTTGATCCGGGTCACTTTTGCGTTGAGCTCTCCGGGGTTGCTGAACAACTCGCACAAAAGCGCGGCGGAACCCGTAAGGCGTTTGGCCAGCTCAGTGAAGAGCTCGTAAAACTTTTCGTCGCGCGGCAGGATCCGCAAAAGATTGTCTCCGGGGAGGGTCGTGAAGACTCTCTACGAGTCTTCGTAATACGAAAATCTACGCGACCCCCGTCCTTCGCACTACCAAATGCCTGTTCTCGAATAGCTTGACAAGCAGCACTCCTGTAAGAAATCCGCCCACGTGGGCCCACACTGCTACTCCGCCGCTCAAATCAGCGCCGTTTTCAAGTTCCGGCAGCGCCGCGACTAGCTGCCAGAAAAACCACCAGATAAGCACCAGCCAGGCGGGGATTGGAATGATCTTGAAGAAGATGATGAAAAAGAAAAGCATCCTCACCCGGACCTTGGGATACAGCACGAGATACGCGCCAAGAATGCCTGAAATTGCCCCCGAGGCACCCACGGTTGGGAGTGGCGACGCGGGCTGTGCGGCAATGTGAGCGAAGGCTGCCGCCAGGCCACATACGAGGTAGAAGACGAGGAAACGTAAGTGTCCGAGGCTGTCCTCGATGTTGTTGCCAAATACCCAGAAGAAAAGTGCGTTGCCGAGGATGTGGCCCCATCCCCCGTGCAGAAACATGGAGATGAGCGGCGTCAGAATATTGATGCGATCGTTGTCGACCACGCACGCTATGCCGCGCCCGAGCGGTACGGCCGTTCCAATGGGCGCCATGTGGGTGAGCTCGCCGGGCACCAGCCCGAGGTTGCAGACGCTCGCGGCTAGCGCTTCCTGGTCGAACCCAGCCCCCTGCACGAAGATCCACGTCGCGAACATGGCGATCAGGATCAGATACGTGACCCATGGTGTGCGGACGGTCGGCAGCTCGTCGCTGAGCGGTATCACCTGGCTTTCAATGTCGAGGGCTGGCCGACTACCATGCGGCCAAAGCTAACGCCCTCAGG
>CADDZN010000125.1 GCA_902812375.1 bacterium
GAGCATCCGGTGTCGCTCCCGCTCCGCCCAACGTTTGACTGCTCTGATTTTGCAGCGGCATGGCTGGCATATTCACCTGCCTAGTGTAATCCCTTTGCCAGCGGCTGTATAGACCCAAATGCCTCGCAGATAACACCTTACCGCCGTTACATTGGCGATGACGATCGAGCCCACGTGGAAGCAACAAAGTCAGCGCAGACGGATCAGATAAAGGTGCTCGTGCGCGATATCCCGGTGATAATGCCGCCCCGTCCGCTCGCTGTCCGCACGGTACCGTCGATAGCGCTGCGTGAAATGCGATACCTCGCCATTCGCGGACGCCTCCATCAACAGCGCCTGCATAGAATCCGGGCCCAAATGCCCCTCGGAGTTGAAGCTCACCAGCGCGTGCTTTGCTCCACTCGCAGCCAGAAGTCCGGAAAAAAGCTTCTTCACCCGACGCCCATGCGACCACTGACTGCGTCCTTCGTCCCCTGCGAGAAGGCCGACCTTTCCGCGAATTGCCGGAGCCTTTTCACTCCACCCTCGGGCAAGGATCTCCGGGATATGGTAGTACGCAACGTATTGCCGCGAATTGTAGGGAGGGTCTACATAGAGAAGATCTACCTCGCCGAGACGTCGCGCGGACTCCGTCGCGTCCAGTAGTTCTGCGGTTGCCGGCTGCGCGCCCTTGATCGGCTTCTCGACCACCACGCGAAACGCCCTCGCCGCGTTCGGCTGCCACCGCTTCATGTACGACGCGTAAACGCCGGCAGTATTCGCCACCCTGTCAGCTCCTTCGATAATTCCCGCCAGCAGTATATAGTAGCTATCCTCGTCGACTTCCCCCGCCAGTTTCAAACTCTCGAGCTCCTCGCGCGCGGAGTCGATCCGACCCGCATTCTCCACCGTGAAATACATTCGCGCGGCTGCATCTCCGCCGACGCCGCTGCCCTTACTCCCCGGTGAGAAATGACGCGTTATAAAACCCTCGGATACTGGAAGCCCGGATAGGTGTCTCGCCCACTTGTCGACGGCAGGATCGACATCGTCGGCTACCACGTACGCTCTCTGGAAGACGTACGACGACATTAGAAGATCGCTCGAGTGCACGCGCCAGCCGCCCGCCTTCAGCGCGCGACTCACACTTGCTGTCCCAGCGAATGCGTCGTGCGCCGAGCCGACGGCGATTCCGCTCTCCTTCAACGTTCGGAGGATGAATGGAAGCAGCCGCGTCTTGTTACCGATGTACCTCATGACGCCCGGAGCATGCGCGCATTATCCGACATTCGCTAGAATGCGCGCCATCGGAGAGCTCGGATCGCCTCGCCATGCTCATCCAGTTTTGGAGGTCGCAAGCGCACGCTGCCCGGCACACTGGGCCGCACCCCTGTGACTGGCGAGGCATCACCAGAGTCGAGCGCCTCCCTGACGCTCTTCACCAAACCGCAGGGAACTCCCGCGGCCTCGAGTCGCTGGATCCAATGCTTCGCGCTCTTCTCTCGCACGCGCCTCGAGACCGCGGCCACCACTCGGCTCCGATTCCTCACCCGACCAGCATTGGTCGCAAGTGACTCATCGTCCGCGAGATCGCCGAGCTCGAGAGCACCCGCGCATGCCTTCCATTGAGCATCACTTCCAACCGCGATTACGAGTGGTCGATCGCTTGCCTCAAAGAGCTCGTACGGAACGAGATTCGGATGCGCATTTCCCCAGCGGCCGGCATCGAGGCTCGTCACCAGGACATTTTGTGCGACGTTCGTGAGCGCCGCACGAGCGCTATCGGCCAGCGAAATCCGGATTCGCCTTCGCGCTACTGGCAGCGGCGCACTACCCCGCTCTGCCACGGCCGCGAGAATCGCGATCGCCGCATCCTTGCCCGCGAGCACATCTGCCAGCGCAACTCCTACCTTCATCGGCGGCCCTTCCTTCTCGCCGGTGATCGACATCCACCCGCACTCAGCCTGGATCACGAAATCGTAGCCCGGGCGCACACTCTCTTTTCCGAATCCCGAAATCGTGCACCAGATGAGCGAAGGATGGCGATGAAGCAGCTCGTCAGGATCAAGTCCGAGCCGGCCCAAAGCTCCTTCGAGAAAATTGTCGAGTACGACGTCGGCCTCGCCGATAAGCTCTCGCACAAGGAGCTGATCGCGAGCCTCGGTCAAATCGGCAGCCAGGCTCTTCTTGTTCCGGTTCACCGAAAGGAAGTAGGCGCTCTCACCCTCCGCGTCGAAAGGCGGGCCCCATCCGCGCGTCTCATCGCCATTTCCTGGCCGTTCGACTTTGATGACGTCGGCGCCCAAATCGCCAAGCATCATCGCGCAATAAGGGCCAGCGAGAATTCTGGATAAATCAACGACTTTTAGCTTCATCTTCCCGGAGGGGCGCGTTAATGGCGTTTATCTGTCCTAAGTGTGTTCGTGGTGGTCGTCGATGAAGCCCGCAACGGCCGGTCCTAACCATCCCGATCAGCCCACCTTGCTTTAGTCACGAAAAATCATATACTTAGCGCCGTTCAGGCCCCTCTTCGGGCGAACTGTTCCCCCGCGATTTCACCCGTCAGCTCCGACCCCTTTTTGCTGACCGGAGTCATAGATGCCAGATAGAGAAAAGCCAACGGTCACTACCGTAGCACCGCCGCCACCCGTAGCCGGCGCAGCCACAACACCGTCTTCGATTCCGCCCAAGCGGAGCCCAGGCCACCGAGGCGCTGACGTAAAAGATACGGTCGCCGAGATGGCGGCGAAGGCCCATGAGATCAGCCTCGAGGCTGGCAGTAAAATGGCGGCTGCCATGAAAGACGTAGTCGGAGCCGCGGCGGGTCTTACCGGTTTCGTTCTCGAAAGCGCGCGCGATCTTCTTCAGTACATGGTGAGGCGCGGCCAGATGACGCAGGAAGAAGCCGACAAGCTGATGAGGGAAGTCGAGGCTTCGCATGCGAAGAGAAAGCCCTTTACTCCTCCCGCTCCACCACCAGCTAAGGTCGCCCCAAAAGTCGAAGCAGTCCACGAAGCGCCGCGGCATGCGGCTGTTAGCGTACCCGTGAAACACGCCGCGCCCTCACCAGCAAAGCACGCTATAGCCAAGAAGCCGGCTGCCAAAAAGACAACGATGAAACCGGCGGCAAAGAAGCGTCCGGTGAAAGCCACTACCAAGTCGAAGCCCAAAGCGTCAGGCAAGTCGGCGAAAAGAAGGTAGCCCGTGGTCATCCCGCGAGGCGATGCAGTCGCGCTCGCCCGCGCTCTGATACAAATCGATTCCAGAAATCCTGCCCTCGCTCCGGACTCCCCGGGCGAGGGTGACTGCGCTCGCGCTCTTGCGACGATTCTCGACGAGTGGGGCTTCACCGTCGATCTCATCGAAGCTACACCCGGCCGTCCCAATGTGGTCGCACGAATCGGCCCCGCAGACGCTCCGGCTCTCATGCTCAATGGGCATCTAGACGTCGTAAGCGTCGAAGGCATGGTCCACGAGCCGTTTGCCGCTACCGTTCGGAACGGCAGCATCTATGGACGCGGCTCCGCTGATATGAAGGGAGGCATCGCCGCCATGTGCGCCGCGGCTGCAACCTCGGCATCGCACCGGTCCAACAGACAGATTCTCATCGCGGCTGTCGTCGATGAAGAATACGAGAGCGTTGGTACTCGCGCTCTTGTCGCCTCGGGCATTCGGGCCGACGCCGCCATCATCACCGAGCCGACCCGGCTCGCGATTTGTCCGGCACACCGGGGTTTCGCCTGGTTCGACATCGTTGTCAACGGGAAAGCCGCTCATGGCAGCCGTTACGATATCGGTATCGATGCCATCACTCACGCGGGCTTGTTGCTCGCCGAGCTGGACTGCCTCGAGCGCACTCGCGGTTTGGGACGGACCCATTCACTGCTCGGCCGCGGCTCGCTCCATGCCTCCACTATTGCAGGAGGCTCGGGCATCTCGACATACCCCGAGCTCTGCACACTGTCGGTCGAGCGACGAACGATTCCCGGTGAGACAGTGGAGATGGCAATTGAGGAGCTGACGGACGCCTGTGCGAGGGTACGAGCCGAACGCACGGATTTCAACGCCAGCGTTACATTGAGAACCGCGCAGCTACCGAGCGATGTTGCCACCGATGCGCCCGTTGTGAAGATGCTCGCATCTGCAATGGAACGAGAAGGAGTCCCGGTGCGAATCGAGGGTCTGTCGGCATGGACAGACGCCGCGCTCCTGAATGAAGCCGGCATTCCTGCGGTCTGCTTCGGACCTGGAGATATAGGTCTCGCGCATTCGGCTGAGGAGTTCGTGCCGGTAGTCGAGATCGAGCAGGCCACTCGCGTGCTCGCACGCGTGGTAGGCGAGTGGTGCAACGAGCCAGGCAGCAGATAAGGAGAGTGGTTGTGGCACAGTGGACACACGCGCAATACGACATCCTCGAGCGCGCAATCACTCATGGGAAGCGGATTTCCGCGTACCGTCGCGGGACGGAGTACGTGGTTGTACCGACGAGATTGCGCGTTATCAGTGGCAGGGAAGCCGTCGAAGCGACGCATCCCACCACCGGAGATCAGATCACGCTGTACCTCGATGAGATGGACAGCTTCGAGGTCGTCAAGTGACGCGCGCGAAATCGGGCGATCTCGTCGCCATCTACGCGGACGAGTCCTGCATTGGCAACGGCCGGGAAGGTGATAATCCGGGCGGAGCCGGCGGCCTCATCGAATGGCTTCATCCGGAATCGAACGAGGTCACTCGCTGCGATTATTGGATCTCCGAGCCCGCGACCACCAATAATCGAATGGCCCTGCGCTCCGTCATCGAGGCATTCCGCGCAATCTCCCGAAGCGGCAATTCCTACCGTGTCCTCTTCACGAGTGATTCCAAGTACATAGTAGAAGGCATGACATCGTGGGTCGCGGGCTGGATCGCGCGCGGCTGGAAGAGAAAAGCCGGAGCGATCGAGAATCTGGAGCTCTGGAAGGAGGCGGTCGCTGCGGCATCGCCCCACCAATGTCAGTGGCGGTGGGTTCGAGGTCACAATGGGCAGCCCCAGAATGAATACGCGAACTTTCTTGCAACGCGTGCCGCAGCCGAGCAATCCAACTCCGGAGGGTTGAGGCATTCAGAATTCGACGTCTGGGTCGCCTCGCACAAGGAAGGTCCGCTACGACTCAACGAGACGGCTCCCTTCCCCGACATCAATTCATTTCAGCCGAGCAAGCGCGCATGGACGATTTAGACAGATTATTTCAACGGCTGGTGCACAACATTCGGAATGGGCACATCGAATACCTGAGCGTTCCATTCACTGTGCAGGAGCTCTATGACACTCTGGTTCCGTATCGCCATTACCGCCGGGATCTCGGAATCGAGACCAATCAGGATTATGAAGCAGCGGTAACGAGGTTGTTATCAGGCGAGAAAGGTTACATTCGCGGCGATCAGGCGATGCAGGAGCGGTTGAAAAAGGAAATGGCATCGGCGCACCCTGATCTTGGCGCTTTCCGGGATTACGGCGACACGCGCATCTCGCTGGTTCCAGCGGCGGTGGAGAAACTGGGCATCTCGATTCCTGCACAGAATAGCGGTGGCTACTCATCGGCCACCCACGCGGCGGGGCAGGGCGGGAATGGGTCGCCCACCGCTACCGAGAGCACGAGCTTTTCCGTTCCCACACTCTCGACGATGGAGCTTCCCGTTGGGTGTCGCTTCTGCGGGGGCACGCTTCCCGAGGGAAGAACCGTAACCTATTGTCCACACTGTGGGCAGAATCTCGCGGCCAAACATTGCGAGGGCTGCGGTGCTGAGCTCGATCTCGCCTGGAAGTTTTGCGTGAACTGTGGCAAGAGAGCGTAGGACCAAGTAAAGCAACATCACTGGTTAGCTTACGGCATGACCAACAACACCAGCGTCGTATTTCTCTCCGCGGTGCGAACTCCTTTCGGCACCTTTGGCGGAAAGTTGAAAGACATCTCTCCCATTGATCTTGCCGTCCACGCGTCCAAAGCGGCGTTGGAGCGCTCCGGTCTTTCGGCAACGGATGTTGATCAAACGATCTTCGGCAACGTGCTTTATACAGTTCGTGATTCCATTTATTTCGCCCGTCACGTGGCTTTGAAGAGTGGTTGCCGCCAGGAGACTTCCGCGCTCACTCTGAACCGCCTGTGTGGATCCGGATTTCAATCGGTTGTGAGCGGAGCGCAGGAGATCATCCTCGGTGACGCGAGCGTTTGCCTCGTTGGCGGCGCGGAATCGATGTCGCAGGCTCCTCATGTCACGCGCGGACTGCGCTGGGGCACCCCGCTCGGCAGGTCTCCCGTGATGGAGGACGTTCTGTGGGAGGGGCTCACCGACACCTACGTCGGTCTGGGGATGGCTGAAACCGCGGAAAATCTCGCGGAGCGTTACAAGCTCGATCGCGGATGCGTGGACGAGTTTGCGCTGAGATCCCAGCAGCTCTCCAAAGCGGCGTGGGAGAGCGGTGCGTTCAAGGACGAAGTAGTACCAGTCCCGATCCCCAATTCGAAATCGGGAAACCCCGACGAGCTCGCGCGCGATGAGCATATGCGGCCGGATACTACGGCGGAGAAGCTCGCGGCACTGAAGCCGGTATTCCGAAAGGGAGGAGTGGTGACGGCGGGCAACGCTTCGGGAATCGGCGACGGCGCCGGAGCGATGGTGATTGCGAGCGAACGATTCGCGCGCGAGCGCTCCTTGAAGCCGCTCGGGCGTCTCGTGTCATGGGGAGTTGCGGGAGTCGAT
Organism: bacterium; assembly: GCA_902812375.1. Lineage (GTDB taxonomy): Bacteria > Gemmatimonadota > Gemmatimonadetes > Gemmatimonadales > Gemmatimonadaceae > UBA4720. Next base: position 6,721 of record CADDZN010000125.1, read on the forward strand.
CCGGCGGTCATGGGCATCGGGCCAGTTCCCGCATCGAAAGCCGCGCTCGCGAAAGCTGGCCTGACGATGGACGACATGGACCTCATCGAGGTGAACGAAGCATTCGCCGCGCAGACGTGCGCTGTCGAGCGCGAGCTTTCCCTGCCACGCGAAAGGTTGAACCTGAACGGCGGTGCGATAGCTCTAAGTCACCCGCTGGCTGCGTCCGGAGCGAGAATCACGGCCCATCTACTGCATGCACTTCGTGCCCAAGGAAAGCGTTATGGCCTGGGGACCGCCTGCATTGGCGGAGGCCAGGGCATCGCACTCGTGGTCGAAGCACTACACTAGAACGCGCTCGCCAGAGCGAAAGAGGAACAGTATGAAGCAATTCATCCGGACAGTCGCGTCAGCGGGTGCGATCGTCGTACTCGGAGCGTGCGCATCGGCGGGCGGTGGACCTGGCGGTACTGTCACAACCGGGCCCGGATCAGTGAATCAGAATCCTGGCGCATCTACGGTTGTCTGGCCAGTGAAGACTCGCGAGCACGTCGACCTCTGGCTCCACGGTTTCGCACTGCTCCAGGAGGACACAACCTTCGTCCCGTTTTTCAAGCGAGGTTATAGCACGAACATGATCGTGCTGAAGAACAGAGCGAATATAGTGACGCAACTCGACGCGAACCGCGACCGTCTTCGCGCGCGACTCGCCGCGAACCCATCGCTCGTTAACGCTCAATTTGTACCGCTTTCGTTTGCCTCGTGGGGAGATCTGTCACAGGCCGTAGATATTTTCGTTCGCGCCAACGGGGATCTCCGCGCCGCTTCGTCACAGCAGCAGGCGAGTGCCATCGCTTTCCTGGCCGCCTACTTCCCGACGTCGGCTGACCGCGATTGGCTTCGTCTGTTCACCCAATCGCTGAACGACGAGAGCAGCAAGTTCTATCATTCCTACTGGACCGAGCAGCAGCGTGAGCGGAGCAACGTGCTCGACCTGGTCGATACTCTGTGGCAGCGCACCTATCGACCGAGAATACAGCGCTTCTTAAACAACACGCAGCAAGCAAATGGCGAGATCCTGCTTTCGCTGCCGTTAGACGGCGAGGGCCGGTCGGTCACGAATAGCAGGCAGGCCAACACACTGACTGTAACGTTTCCCGAGCGCCCCAGCGATGCCGTGCAGGCGATCTATGTGATCGCGCATGAGGCCGTAGGTGGAATAGCAAGCACTGCAGTGTCCGACAACACCACTCCCGAGCAACGTCGCAGCGGGGTGGTGGAGCGCTATCAGAGCGCTGCGGCAGTCCGCGGCGGCGCGCTCTTGCTGGAACGCACATCTCCAGAGCTTCTCGAGGGCTACATGCGCTATTACCTGACTTCAGTCAACCGCCCGCCAGCCGGAAATGTGCAATCGGCATTTATCGCCGCCTTCAGTCTGCCTGATACCATTCGCGACGCACTCACCCGCCAGCTCGATGTCGTACTCGGGGGGATTTAAGCAGATATAATTCTCATGGCCGACGAGAAGTCTTCGCTACCCGCTCGACAGACGCTGCTCGATAGACAGGCGCTCGAGCGCGTGCTCGCCCGCGCGGCGGAGCTGCAAGGCGCCGGAGCGATGCCTGATTCTGGCGAGCTTATCAGCGAAGGACAGCTTCGAGAGATAGGAAGCGAAGTCGGCCTGAGCCCCGCAACCATTGATCAGGCCCTCGCCGAAGAGAGAACTCGCGTCAACGTTCCCGAGGAACGCGGGCTCGTAGCGCAGGTAGCGGGGGCGAGTTTCGCCACTGCTACTCGAACGCTGCCGGGAAATCCGCGCGATGTGCTCGCCAGCATCGATTCCTGGATGCAGCGTGAAGAATGTCTCCAGGTGCAGCGGCGCTTCTCGGACCGGATAACCTGGGAGCCACAGCGCGGACTGTTCGGAAAACTCAAACGAACGGTGAACATCAGTGGGCGCGGCTACTAT
>CADDZN010000126.1 GCA_902812375.1 bacterium
AGACGTCGTGCCAATGGCGATGGGCGCCGCGTGGAAGGCACGCCGACTGCTACGGAATCTGGAGAACAGTCTCGCGATCGAGCTGATGTGCGGAGCGCAGGGCATCGATTTCAGGGCAACTCTCAAGCCGGGCCGGGGCGTACGCGCTGCGCACGAGCGCGTGCGAGCAATCGTGCCTCGGCTCGAAGGCGATCGCGTATTGAGCCGCGACATCGCAGCTCTGTTGGCAGCGGTGTCTGATGGACGATTCGCGGACATCGGGGGCGTGGTATGACTGATGTGAGTGCCCAAACCTGCCGGGAGTCATTCGGTGGACGGCGAATGCACGCACAGGTCCGGGCGCCGCGCGGTACTGCGATCTCCTGCAAGGGATGGCAGCAGGAAGCTGCGTTGCGCATGCTCATGAACAATCTCGATCCGGAAGTCGCCGAGAGACCGGAAGACCTCGTGGTGTACGGCGGAACGGGGAAGGCTGCGCGAAACTGGGAGTGCTTTGACGCGATAGTTCGTGAGCTCAAAACACTCGGGAACGATGAAACGCTGTTGGTGCAGAGTGGAAAACCGGTGGGAGTGTTTCGTACACATCCGGGCGCGCCGCGAGTACTGATCGCAAACAGCAATCTCGTCGGGCGGTGGGCGACGTGGGAATATTTTCGCGAGCTGGAGCGAAAGGGGTTGATGATGTACGGGCAGATGACGGCCGGCTCCTGGATCTACATCGGCTCTCAGGGGATCGTTCAGGGCACTTACGAAACGCTGGGCTCGGTTGCCCGTCGCCACTTTGGCGGCAACCTTCGCGGACGCTTCGTGCTTAGCGCGGGTCTTGGTGGCATGGGTGGGGCGCAACCGCTCGCGGCGACTATGCATGGTGCTGCCGCTCTCGTAATAGAGGTGGATGAAGCGCGAATCGACAAACGGCTCGAGACGCGCTACCTCGATCGGAAGGCACGCGAAATTGATGAAGCGCTCGATCTTATCTCGAGAGCGACGCGCGCCGGCGAGGCGCTCTCAGTTGGGTTGCTTGGCAACGCCGCGGATGTTCTGCCTGCGCTCGTGGAGCGGGGCATCAACCCCGACGTAGTAACGGATCAAACCAGTGCGCACGATATGTTGAACGGATACGTGCCGGCCGGAATCCCATTTGCCAAGGCGCTCGAGATGCGCAACTCCGATCCTGACGAATACGTGCGGCGCGCGACTGCGTCGGTGGTGAAACACGTTAGAGCGATGCTCGAGCTCCAGCAGCGTGGCGCCGTGACGTTCGATTACGGAAACAACATTCGCACCGTCGCGTTCGATGCGGGGCTGGAAAATGCTTTTGATATTCCTGGATTCGTGCCCGAGTACATCAGGCCACTCTTCTGCGAGGGAAAGGGTCCGTTCAGATGGGTCGCGCTCTCCGGAGATCCAAAAGACATCAAGCGCACCGACGACCTCGCGCTCGAGCTTTTCCCGGCCGACGAGCATCTGCGCCGCTGGATCTCTCTCGCGCAGGAGAAAATAAAATTCCAGGGATTACCCGCCAGGATCTGTTGGCTTGGTCAATCCGATCGCGCCAAATTCGGCGTAGCGATCAATGACTTGGTCGCATCCGGCGAGATCTCGGCGCCAATTGCAATTGGGCGCGATCACCTCGATACGGGAAGCGTCGCGTCGCCATTCCGCGAAACGGAAGGTATGCGCGATGGGTCAGATGCCGTCGCCGATTGGCCGCTCCTGAACGCGATGCTGAATGTGGCAAGCGGCGCGTCATGGGTTTCGTTTCATCACGGCGGGGGAGTCGGTATCGGAAATTCTCTCCACGCCGGACAGGTAATCGTCGCCGACGGAACTCTGGAGATGCGAGTGCGGCTCGAGCGCGTGCTCACAAACGATCCAGGAATTGGCGTCGCGCGTCATGCCGACGCGGGTTATGAGGAGGCGATTGAGACTGCGCGTAAGCACGGCCTGCATCTCCCGATGATTGACTGATCGTGTGATGGTAAGTGCAGGCGAATCGCGTTACTGGCCCGGGTTAGCCGCGAATAGCATTAAGGTTTCAAGGTTAGCGCGGACAAAAGCGGAAGGAGCGGAAGCGGCGGAGTATTTGTGGGGGTTGCGCCGAAAGGATCATGACGTTTGGCGTGCAGCGCGTAGGAATTGATCATGAAGCAGGGGAAATTGATCCAGGAACCGCTAACCCGTTCGGTAATCGGAGCATTCTTCGAGGTGTATCGTGAACTGGGTTTTGGATTCCTTGAACATGTCTACACGGCGTCACTGTGTCGCGAGCTCCGCAGTCGTGGACATGAAGTCGCCCGTGAGGTCTCCGTCCCAATATTTTTCAAGGGTCAACAAGTGGCGCGTCAGCGGCTCGACATGGTTGTCGATGGGAACCTCGTGATCGAAACGAAGTCGACAGAGCTGCTCCATCCAGGAGCTGTGCGCCAGCTTACCAGTTATCTGTGCGGGACAAACATTGAAGTCGGCCTTCTCCTTCACTTCGGCGTCCAACCAAAATTTGTAAGGGTCGTCCGCACAAGGAGAGCTTCGCGCGACCCCAAACCGCCCTCTCCGCCTGATCCGCTTCCTCCGCCGCTCCTTCCGCGCCAACCTTCAAACATTGATGCCAGTCGAGCGGACTCGGCCGTTAGTGAGCAGTAACCTCTATGCTCACCCGCGAATTCAAACCGTGGCACGTCGCGCTGTTCGCAGTGAAGTACGCGCACCTCACCATCACCAAACGTCCAGTGCTCGTGAACTTCGAAGTGACCATGCGCTGCAACGCGCACTGCGGGTTCTGCGATTATTGGAAGACAGATCCTTCGGCCAAAGCCAGCGAAGTCAACAGCTTCGCCGACGCCGCGCGTTATTTCAATCCGATGGTCATCACCTTCACTGGTGGAGAGCCTACGCTCCGGCGCGACCTGGAGGACATAGTTTCAGGCGTCGACCGAGCGATCAGCACCAAGTACATGACGCTCCTCACTCACGGTGGAATGCTTACTCCTGAGCGCGCGCGCTCGATCTGGAAGGCCGGCATAAATCAGTTCAACATCTCGCTCGACTATCTCGACGAGCGGCACGATAAAGCCCGCGGAATTCCCGGCCTCACCAACAAAATCATGGGCGTGATTCCGCGAATGCGCGCGATAGGCATCTCGGGCATTCGATTCAATACGGTAATCAAACGCGACAATCTCGATCAGCTTCTTCCGATTGTAGCGCGTGCGCGCGAGCTGGGATGCGGCGTCAATTTCAGTTGCTACACCGACTCCAAAAACGGAAATTCCGACGGAACAATCGACCGCGCCCAAACAAAGCAGCTCGAGGATGTGGTCCGTCAACTCCTCGAGCTAAAGAAGAGAAAGCGCGGAGTCATCACCAACTCTGACTACTACCTCGAGCAGATTCCGAGGTACGTGCGCGGTGAGATCACCGAGCCCTGCAGGTCAGGCATGCGTACGATTCACATAAACCCAATGGGCCATGTAAAACGGTGCCCCGATTTCCCGACCGACTTTCACTGGTCGGAATTCCGGAAATACGAGCCCATTGCATGCAACGCGTGCTTCTACGCGTGCCGAGGTGAAGCGCAGGCGCCGCTCCGAGTTTCGCGGCTGCGTGACATCATGGCGACGCCCGTCATGACCGATCCACACCGCTCCTGAGCGACGGAGCTTGACCGACCTCCTTTTCGTGAACGCCGCGCAAGTAGTCACCTGCGCGGGCCCGGACAGGGCGCGAAGGGGGAGCGAGATGAAAGGCGCGGGCATTCTCGAGAACACCGCTGTCGCTGTAGCCCGCGGCCGAATCGCCGCGATCGGCACCGCGCGTCACCTCCTACCAGCATTTGCTGACGCGGAAATCATCGATTGCCGTGGCGGCGTTCTTACGCCGGGTCTCGTGGATTCGCACACCCACGCCGTGTTCGGCAAGCCGAGATTCGAGGAACAGGAGCTTCGCGCGGCGGGACGCGGTTACATGGAGATCGAGGCACAGGGCGGCGGGATCCATTCCTCGGTGCGGGACCTGCGCGCGCGCACCGAGAACGAGCTTTTCGATCTCGCGCTCACTCGCCTTCGTGCTCTCGCGTCTTACGGCACCACTACTATCGAGATTAAAAGCGGTTACGGCCTCTCACTCGATGACGAGCTCAAGATGCTGCGCGTCATTGGCCGGCTCGCCGCGAGCTCACCCATGAGAATCGTCGCGACCTGGCTCGGTGCACACGAAATCCCCCACGAATACCGCTCCAGCGACGACCGTCGAAAAGAATTTCATCGACTGCTCATCGATGATTTGTTGCCGTTGGTCAAAGAGCAGGGCATCGCGCGCTTTGCCGATGTCTTCTGTGAGCCCGGTGTATTCACGGTCGAGGAATCGCGCGCTATCCTCGAGGCGTCTCGGCAGGCGGGACTCGGCCTCAAGATCCATGCAGACGAGCTGGAGCCGGCGGGCGGCGCCGAGCTGGCCGCGAGCCTCAACGCCGCCTCCGCGGATCACCTGGCCGCCATCTCGGAACGGGGAATCCGCGCATTGGCCGCGTCCGATACCGTTGCAACGCTGCTTCCCGGCACCATGCTTTTTCTCGGCAAGCCCAAACTCGCTCCCGCGCGCGCTCTTATCGACGCCGGCGCGGCGGTTGCTCTCGCAACCGATTTCAATCCGGGGACGTCTCCCACAGTCAATTTCCCACTCATCCTGACCTTGGGTGTCAGCCAGCTCCGGATGAGCGTCGCCGAGGCCATTATAGCGGCGACGGTAAATGGAGCGGCGGCGCTCGGTTTGGCCGGAGAAACCGGGCAAATAGCGCCGGGGTTTTCAGCAGATCTCGCCCTCTTTCAGATCTCCGACGCGCGGGAGTTGCCATACTGGTACGGCGCACGTCTTTGTGTCGGGACGTGGAAGGCGGGCGCGCCTTGTCACCCCTACGAAAATCTAGCTAAGTTGAACCCTCGTTCCCCGGAGATTTCCACCGCCGGGTAAGTCATTCCGCCCGGCCGTCCTTAATGTCAGCCAACGTCGATAAGCTTAAAAAAAAGGCTGCCGAATTCGAGCAGAAAAAGCAGTTCGATAAGGCTCTGGAGGTCTATCTCCAGATTATCGCCCACGCCGAGGAGAAGGACAACCGCGACGTCACCGTGTACAACCGCGTCGGGGACCTCTATCTACGGCTGAACAAAGCCGACCAGGCCGTCAACTATTACGAGCAGGCTGTAGATCTCTACACCGACGGCGGATACCTCAACAACGCGATCGCCCTCTGCAACAAAATTCTTCGTCACGCTCCCGCGCGTCATCAGATCTATTACAAGCTCGGGAAGATCTCTGCGAAAAAAGGCTTCAATAGCGACGCAAAGAAAAACTTCCTCGAGTACGCGGATCGGATGCATCGCGCCGGAAAGGACACCGACGCGTTCAAAGCTCTCCAGGAGTTCGCTGATCTCTGCCCCGGTCAGGACGACATTCGGCTGATGCTCGCTGACCAGTTGGCGCGCGCTGGCAAGAAAGTCGAAGCCATCGAGCAGCTCCAGATCCTTCACGAGTCGCTCGACGCCGAGGGCCGCGCCGGAGAAGCTGAGGCTACGGTCCAACGCATCCACTCTCTCGATTCGAGTGTTGAGCCGCGTCGTTCCAAAACCCCTCGCCAGAACGACGCCGGAGGTCTGGTGTTCCTCGACGTTGGCGGCTCTTCGCCGGCCAAGCCGAGACCGAGGCTCGACGGACTGCAGCCAACATCATTAGTCCCGGAGAGGCCAAAGCGCCCTGCTACACCTACTCACGTGCAGCCGCCTCCAGAGCTCGAGCAGCTTCCAGACCTCGAGCTGATGCCCGACTTCGAGTCGTTGCCGGATATTGAAGTCACGAACAGTGACTCGAGCCTGGTTGGCCTCGAGAGCAACCCGGCCCCAACAGAAGGAGAAATCGAGCCGCTAGAGCTCAGTGTTTCCGACATCGATGTTGCACCGCTCGCAGGGCTGGAATCCGCTGCCGATGAATCGAGCTTCGCGATCGATCCCGGCGCAGGCATCGTTGAAGGTACAGTAGAAGGCTTGATCCCTGCCGAGACCGTGACGGGCAACTCCGAGCCCGGCCTTGGCGATCCGCTCGAGACCCAGGATCCGCTTGGCGGATTGAGTCTCCTGGAGGATGATCGGTTCTACCTGGCCGACGGCGATCCGCTTGCGGGTCTTGGCCAGCCGCCAAATCCATCTATCCCCGCGGAAAGTCAACCGCTCGAATTGGAAGATCTCGAGACCGATTACGAGTTCAACCGGGTCGAGTCGACAAATGGCGGAACGCCTGACCTCCATGAGCACCCTGGTGCGTCCCTCGAGCAGCCGGAGCCGGAGGAAGAAAAAGAGCGCCCCGCAAGACGTTCCGGACGAAGAACGCCTCCGCGAGAGGAGCGTGAGAGTGAGGACGTCGAGACGGGAAGGTCAGCGCGTGAGGCCGAGGTACTAAAGCAGAGCAAGCTCAAAGTGGTTCCTGTGCGGCCCACTCGACCCAAGAAAACGGAAAAGCCGGCGGAGACGCGCCAACCGGACCCGGAGAAGCCAGCCGGCGCGGAGAAGCGTCCAGTAAATCCATTCCAGCGCGCCCGTCCCAAGGGACAACCTTCTCCGAAGTTGGCGCCCAGGATTACTACGCCCTCGACCGAAGTTCCTCACGCAGCTACGCCAAAAGAAAACGCAAAGCAAACCCCGCACGACGACAACTTCGTCGACTTGGGCGATTGGCTTCGCGAGGACACCAGCCCGCGCTCGTACCGCATGGTGGCCAAGGACGACAAGCGGATCGGTGAGGAGCAGGCCGACTTCACCGACATGCTGGAGAAGTTCAAGGCCGGCGTTGCCGCGAACGTCGATGACGAGGATTTCGACAGTCACTACGATTTGGGCGTCGCGTATCGTGAGATGGGCTTGATCGACGAGGCGATTGCCGAATTCCAGAAAGCACTTCGCGGAGCAACACAGCGCATTCGTGCGTACGAAGCGCTCGGACAATGCTTCATCGATCGCAAGGAATACGATGTCGCCGTGACGATTCTGTCGCGCGCTCTGCGTGAGCCGGGAATGGAAGACGAAGACCTTATCGGTGTGCTTTACCTGCTCGGCTTCGCATCAGAGGAAAGCAGAAAACCTCGCGACGCAGCCGCGTACTACCAGCGAGTCTTCGCCGTCGATATCGATTTCAGGGACGTAAGCGCGCGCCTCAAGCAGATGGGCAAGGCCGCCTCCAAGTGAGGGCGGACGCTTTGTCAACGGAAACGGCGGTGGACATACCCGCTCCGCGCCCGGTGTCACTTCAGGCGATCCAGGAGCCCATTCGCGACAAGCTCGACGCGGTGTCGAGAGCGATGGGTACTATTGTCGCGAGCGAGCTTCCGCTCGTCGGCCAGGTGAGCGCGCATCTCCTGGCAATGCGAGGAAAGCTTTTCCGGCCAACGCTTCTACTCTTCGCCAGCGAAGTCGAAGATACCCCGGAGGAGAAGGCAATCACGCTCGCTGCATCGCTCGAGCTGATCCATCTCGCGACGCTCGTCCACGACGATGCGGTCGATCACTCGGCTCTGCGTCGCGGAATGCCAACGGTGAATGCTCTGTTCAGTCACCAGATTTCGGTGATCATGGGCGATTTTCTTTATTCGACGGCGCTGACCCATCTGGTTGGACTCGGCGATTTACGGGCGCTCCAGGCTCTGACGCGCGCTTCCACCGAGATGACCCTTGGCGAGATGCGTCAGCTCGCGGTCACTGATCCACTTCGCTTCTCCGAGCGGGAGTACTTTGATCTCATTCGCTCCAAGACAGCGTCGCTGATGCGCACCGCGTGTGAGCTCGGCGCGTTGTCGGGTGCGCGTGAGCATTCCGGTACGCTCGGAGATTTCGGGGAGAACCTCGGCATGGCCTTTCAGATCACTGACGACCTGCTCGATTACCGTGAAGTAAAAGAGACGACCGGAAAACCGTCGGGACTCGATCTCCGGGAGCACAAAGTGACGCTTCCGCTGATCTACGCATTGCGAGAAATGTCTCCGGCGTCGCGCTCCGAGGTCGAGAAGCTCTTCACCCGCGAGTCAGCCAGCGACGGCGAAATCGCGCGGGTGGTGGGTATAGTCGCCGACAGCGGCGGCTTCGAGTACGCGCGTCAACGCGGCGAAGAATTCGCCGAGAGAGCAGAAGAGGCAATCTCGAAATTGCCGGACACAGTGGCGCGCCGCTCTCTGAGCGCCTCAATATCATACGTCATGGAGAGACACTCTTAATGCCACCGTATCCGCGGGGTCATAACCGGCGCGGCTCAGTTTTCCACGCACTCGTCCTCGCCGCGGGGTTCATCGCTGGCGGGGTCCTTCAGCAGGTGGGGCGAAAATTCCTTCCGCCCGGGGCGGCAAAAGAGTTCTTTACCACCGGTGTGACACCTTCGCTCGGGCCATTGCCTGTGGATTTGGTTATACTCAAGTTTGCCCTTGGCCCAATTGCTCTCGACGTGTCGCTTTTGAGTCTGTTGGGGGTATTAGTGGCTTATCTGATAGCACGTTCGCTCTTCTAGGAGTTACTCATGTTTGGCAATCTGGGGTTTCCCGAGCTGCTCATCATCATGGTCGTGATCCTGCTGCTCTTCGGGGCAAAGCGGATCCCGGAGATCGCAGGCTCGATGGGCAAGGGAATCAGAG
>CADDZN010000127.1 GCA_902812375.1 bacterium
AATCTCGGGGTCTTGGTCACGAGTGGGGAGGAGCTTGGCCTGGCTGGAGCCCGCGTTTGGGCCCAAACGGTAAGGCCTCGATCGGTCATCCTGAATTGTGACACTATAGACGACGCAGGCGGCTGGCGGTTGATGTACACGGGACCGCGTCCTCGCCAAATCGCTGCAGCGACCGAGATAGTTGCTCCTTCTCTGGCCGCCGAACTCCGCGTAAGCCGAATGATTCCCGGCATCCTTGCCGACAGCATGGCCTTCGCGGACCGGGGGATAGAGGCAATCACCCTGAGCCGTGGTACGATATCGACTCTCGCGCGCATTCATACCCGGCGCGATAATTCCATGGCATTGTCCGGCAGAGGTGTCGCGGATGCCAGTGCCGCCCTCGCAGCCTTAACCAGGAACCTGAGCTGATGGCGCTACTGATTCTCGCGGTCGTGATCATACTATCTCTGATCCTGATCGTCCTAGGATTGCCGGGACTTTGGGTCATGGTCGCATCGGCCGTTACCTATAACCTGATCGTACCCGGCGATCCGATTGGCTGGTTTACGCTCGTCTCCGTCGCCGTGCTTTCCCTGGTGGCAGAGTTGCTCGAGTTCACGATGACGGGCCGCTACGCCCGAAAATACGGTGGCTCGCGACGCGCTGGTTGGGGAGCGATAATCGGAAGCATAGTGGGAGCGATGGTTGGTTTTCCTGTACCGATCGTTGGTCCGGTAATAGGCGCTTTCGTAGGGTCGTTTGTAGGAGCGTTAGTCGCCGAATTCACGGGTGGCGCATCAGCAGGCGCATCGACTCGTGTTGCAACCGGGGCGTTGATTGGGCGTGTTGTATCGACGGCACTCAAGATTGGCATCGGTTTTACGGTAGGTATCTGGATTTTTATCGCAGCGTCAACGTGACTCACTCTTCGGCATTTGAACATGGCCTCTGGCGATAGCACCGCGGAAAAAATGGAGCCCCTCCCGCCGGAAAGTGCGGGCGAGGGCAAATACGTGTACTGCATTATTCGTCTCGACCGCTCGCGGGATTTCGGCGAGATCGGGATTGGCGGAGGCGCGCGAGTTTATACGGTCAACTACAAGGATCTTGCCGCAATAGTCAGCGACACTCCTATCGTCATCTACGATCCGACGCGCGAGAATGTGCTCGCGCACGAATTCGTGAATGAGACAGTGATGCGCGAGTTCACTCTCATACCGATGTCGTTCGGCACCGTATTCAGATCCGAGAAGGACGTCGGCGCTCTTCTCAAATCCACTTACCAGGCATTCACCGACGTGCTGGAGAAGATGCAGGACAAGATCGAGTTCGGGCTCAAGGTGCTGTGGGATCGCGACAAGGTGGTCGCGGCGATCGAGCAGGACAACGACGAAATCCGTCGCCTCAAGGACGAGATCACGCGAAACGCCGCGTCATCGACTTATTTCGCGCGCATGCAGCTCGGGCGGCTGGTCGAGGCCGCGATGGAAGAGGCGAGCAACAGGTACGTCGCCGATGTGCATGACCAGCTCAAGGACGTCTCAGTCGCGAGTCGCAGCAACAAGGTCATAGGCGACAGGATGATTCTGAACGCGGCGTTTCTCGTCGACAGGAAGGCCGAAAAAGCATTCGACGAAAGAGTGAAAGCGGTCAGCCGCCAGTACGAGGATCTTCTCACCTTCAAGTACACGGGGCCATGGCCTCCGTATAACTTCGTCAATATCAAGCTGAAGCTGGAAAAGGCCACCTAGCGCTTCGTTGACATGGGACTTCTCTCGAACATTCTGCTCGCGCCATTCCTCGGCCCTATCTACGGGACGAAATGGACGCTCGACAAAGTAGACCGGGTGGTGCGCGAACAGCTCACCGACGACACCCCCATCAAGGAAGACCTGATGGCGCTGCAGATGCAGCTCGAGATGGGTGAGATCGACGACGCCGAGTACGTGCGGCGCGAAGCGGAGATCATGCAGCGGCTGCGCGACGTCCGTGACTGGCGGGAGAAGCTCGGCATGTCAACGAGCGGTGGGCCGGTGCGCGTCGCGGAAGACGAAACCGAGTAAGCGCATTCCGGTCGCGGCCAGATGATCGAGCGCCTGTGCTACGTGTACGGTGTGATGCCATCCTCCGCCGACACAACGACCGCCCCGCCCGGGATCGATGGCGGACCCGTCTCGCTCATCCCGAATGGAAGCGTTGCCGCACTCGCTACCTCTGTCAGTGCGGGAGACTACGCGCCCGATCGCGTTGAGGCACTCACCGCTGATGTCGACTGGGTGAGCTCGAGAGCGATTGCGCACGACCGTGTGCTCACCTGGGCATCGGATATCAGTCAGGTGATTCCGTTTCCGATGTGGACGCTGTTCCGCGACGGCAAAGCCGTGAAGGCAATGTTGACCAGGAGGATGGCCGAGCTCGAGCGCACGTTCGAGAGGATCGGTGACGCCAAGGAGCTCATCGTTCGTGTTTATGTGCAACCCGGCGTACTAAAGGACCATCTGAAAGAGCACAATGCGGAACTGACCAGGCTCGAGGGAGAAGCAGCCCGCGCCGCTCCGGGTCAGAAATATCTCCTGGAGCGGAAAATCGAAAACCTCAAACGCGACGCAGGGCGCGATGTCGCTGCGAGAGTCGCCGGAGAGGTTCACGATGCGCTCCGACAAGTCTCGCTCGAGTCAGTGCGCGAGCAGCCGGTGAACTCGGGGGCACCCACCGAACAGGGGCGAGCGATTCTGAATGCATCGTTCCTCGTTCCGCCGACCCGCGTCGTCGATTTTCAACGGGCGCTCACGGGTCTGGTGAACAACTACGAACCGTCGGGATTCAAATTCGACTTCACCGGACCGTGGCCGCCGTATCATTTCGTTGGCGAGCGAGCCGAGTGAGCGCCAACGATATCTTCGGCGACGAGCGTCTCGAGCTTTCGGACCTTCTGAGCCACGTGCTCGACAAAGGCGTAGTGCTCAAAGGCGAGGTGATGCTCGCGGTCGCCGACATCGATCTGGTACGGTTGGATATCGGCCTTCTGCTCAGCGCCGTGGAGTCCGCGATCAGGCGAGGAGGAGCGGACGACACCCGGCCACTTGGTGGTTTTCCCGGTCCTGTCCAGCCAGTGCCGAGCCATCCTGCACCTGCCATCGCAACAGTCGAAAGTCCGGTGGTGCAGAGTCTCGGCGCCCCGGAAACCGCCGCGGTGACGCCACTTGAGACGGTTGCCGAAGGCCTGCCTCCGCGTCTTAATACAGACCCGGAAAAAGTCGAGAACGGGCTCGCAAGACTCGTCTTGACGTTGATTGAAGTATTGCGTAAGGTCTTAGAGCACCAGGCAGTTCGGCGAATGGAGGGAGGACACCTGAGCGACGAAGAGGTTGAGCGTCTCGGTGTTGCGTTACTCCGCCTCAACGACCGAATGCAGGACATGAAGGGGATCTTCGGGCTGACCGATGACGATCTCCAGATAGACCTGGGCCCCCTAGGAAAGTTACGCTAACACGGCGACGAGCCGAACGGAGACGACTGCTTGGCAGACTTAGTATCCCCGTCGCGCACCTATGGCCTCGTCGACATCCTCGATCGCGTGCTCGACAAGGGCCTTGTCGTCGTCGGCGATATCAAGATCAATCTCGCCAATGTCGAGCTTCTCACCATTCAGGTTCGCCTGCTTATCTGCTCGATCGACAAGGCGGAGCAGATTGGCATGAACTGGTGGCGTCACGATCCGCGGCTTTCGACCCCGGAGACGAAGGCAGCACTTAACCATCACGCCGCATCGGCCGCGACGGAATCAAGCAAACAGGAGTCAACACATGGCAGTTGAACGTGCCCCAAGCGGCAGCTCACTCATCGATGTTCTCGATCGCGTTCTCGACAAAGGTATCGTCATCGATGCCTGGGTGCGTGTTTCGCTTGTCGGAATTGACCTGGTGACCGTCGAGGCGCGCATCGTCGTGGCGTCGATCGACACATACCTCAAGTATTCCGAGGCGGTGGGGCTGACCGCGCCAGGTTCGCGTCCACGTGAGCTCGGTACCGGCGGAGCGGACGAGCTCGATCGGATGCGGACGGAAAATGCAGATCTGAAGCGGCGACTTGAGCGACTCGAAGCGTGAGACTGCTGCGGTAGCCTCCAGATCGCAGCTCAGCCCGCCTGCGGAGATCAATCCGCAGTTGTTGAACGGAGACCGGCTCGCAGAGCTGCTCTCCGCGATCTCTGAAGCACCCGACTTCGTAACTGCCGCGACCTTTATGATCGCGCAGCTCGCAGACGAGCTTGGCGCGCGTCGGGCGCTCGCAATAACGCTCGACACCCCTCCACGCCAATTCGTCGCCACCGCGAGCGTCGGCTTCGAGGGCGAGGAATCGCCGAACATCGTGTTCCCCGTCGACGACCTCTCCAATCCTATCGTCGTCTCTGCCTTGTCTCTCCACGCGGTGAGCTGCGTGGGTCCGCTTCCGGTGGCGGGTCTCCCCTTCGGCGAATGGACCGCGATCCCGTTTCCGCAGCCGCAGTATCGTGGCGCGCCACGCCTGCTGAACGATGCCGAGCTGGACCTCATTCGCTTCGAGGGATGCGAGATTCGGCGGCGAAATATCGTCGACAGGCGACGCAAACTTGGTCACGCCGCTGGTGGAGTGGTGCTGATCGAAGCCTCGGTCGACGACACGACGCTCGCCGCGCTGATGCAGGCGGCAACTCTGGCCGGACCAGTGCTCGCGCGCATGGCCGCTGTCGAAGAGTTCCGGCTGTCGACCAGTCGCCTCGATCAACAACGTGAGATGCTAACGGGCATCATGAATTCCTTGCCCGATCCAATCGTGATCATCAACGCGCAACGCGACATTGTCGTCCAGAATAAACGCGCGGAGCATCTGCTCTCGACCACGGACAAGGATTCGGAGGGGCGTCGCCGCGCGGTCGAGATCAACAACCTGCTCTTCACGTCACACCTTTCCAAAACGGCGATCAGCAGCCTCGAGAGCGCCGACTCGCGCGAGCTCAATCTGGTCGATCCGGATGAAGGCACCGATCTCCTCTTCGAGGTCCTGACCCATCCGCTCGGCAAAATGGAGGGGACTCAGCCAGGCTCGACTGTTACGGTGCTGAGAGATGTCACGGATTTGCGCAGAGCGGCCAATGAGCTGGAACGCCAGGTACAACGCGTTCGACTCGCCGAAATCGATGCCAAACGCGAGCGCGACAGGCTGAACTTGATCCTCGAGAACGTCGCGGATCCGATTCTGGTCACTGATGATCGGTCCAACATCATCCTGATGAACAAAGAGGCGGAGCAGCTCTTCGAGCCGGACGACAGCGAGAGCTGGGAAAGGGCGGCGGCCGTACAGGCGAACGACACCAAGTTCACGACCTTCATCTCCGACTTCACCATCAGCTCCGATCTCGCTCGGCGCGAGCAGATGAAGCTGCAGATTCCGGACACCGGGATAGAGCTTCCCGTTGAAGTGGTGTCGGGGAAGATCCTGAACAGGCGTGGAGAGCCACTCGCGATCGTGTCCGTGCTTCACGACCTCACTGAGCAGGCCGAGAACGAACGTCTGTACGAGGAGCTCAAGACGTTCTCGAGCCAGTTGGAGGACCGGATCCGCGCCGCCACTACCGATCTCGCCGAGCAGAACACGAGACTGCAGTGGCAGTCGCGCGAGCTGGAGAAGGCGAACAGGCTGAAATCGGAGTTCCTCGCGAGCATGTCCCACGAGCTGCGCACGCCGATCAACGCTTTGATTGGCTACGCTTCGTTGATGCTCGACCGAATCTACGGCGAGCTCACTCCGCGGCAGGAAGAGGGTCTCAACCGAATTCAGGGGGCTGCCCAGCATCTCCTCGCACTTATTAATGACATTCTCGATCTCGCCAGGATCGAGGCCGGCCGCATGCCTCTCCATCTGGAAGATGTGACGCTGAGCGACATCGTCACGGAGATCTCGGAGCAGATCGAGCCGTTGGTGAAAAAGAAATCGCTTACGTATAACGTCGAGATGCCGACGAGGGATCTCACACTTCACACGGACCGCACGAAGGTGAAGCAGATTCTTTTGAATCTCTTGTCCAACGCGGTGAAGTTCACTCCGCATGGGGGAATCTGGCTCACCGTGTCGAGGGACGAGGATGATCTCCGCTTCGACGTCCGAGATACGGGAATCGGTATTCGGGCAAGCGATCTGGAATCGATCTGGGAGGACTTCAGGCAAGTCGACCAATCGAGAACGCGAGAGTTCGGCGGTACCGGTCTGGGGCTCAGCATCACCCGGAAACTTGTCGACGCGCTCGGCGGACACGTTTTTGCTGAGAGCACCTTCGGAAAAGGCTCGACCTTCACGGTGATATTGCCGGTGAAGAGCGTTGCGCGCCCGGATGATCCGCCGAGGATCGTCGACGAAGTGCCGCCCCCGACTCCCGCCAAGCGTTGACAGCGAATCCGCAAACCGTAGATTGAACCAACGCCCCGGACCTCTCGGGGCGTTTGCTTTTCCCTCCACCGACCCCTCGAAATTCTGCATGTTCGATTCGAATACCCGAACCATCGTCGTTGTAGGCGCACAGTGGGGAGATGAAGGGAAGGGAAAGCTCGTCGATGTGCTATCCGAGCGCGCTGACTGGGTGGTGCGCTATCAGGGCGGAGCCAACGCCGGTCACACTGTGCACATTGGCGACCGATCATTCGTGCTCCACCAGATTCCGAGTGGCATTCTGCACGCGGGCGTCCGCTGCGCAATCGGGAACGGTGTGGTGCTGGATGTCGAGACGCTCTTCGCCGAGATCGACGAGCTGGTGAGTGATGGAATCGACGTGGAGGGGCGCCTCTACGTGAGTGACCGCGCGCACCTCGTGCTTCCGTATCACAAGCTGGTCGACAGTCAGAGCTCCGCCAGCAAGGAGATCGGCACTACGGGACGAGGCATTGGGCCGGCGTATGAGGACAAGTTCGGACGGCGCGGAATACGTGTGCTCGATCTGAGGAATCCCGAGCGCCTGAGAAAGCTCGTAGAGCGGGGAGTCGCGCACGCGAACATTCAACTTGCGACGTCCGGATCGAAGCGCGCTGATGTCGACTACACGCTCAATGTGCTCAATAAGTTCACCGGTCGTTTGCTCCCTCTTGCTGAAGACGTCGGTCTCAGAATTCATCGCGCGATCGCGGGCGGCGCGGCGGTGCTGCTCGAAGGCGCGCAGGGATCGTTGCTGGACATCGATCATGGCACCTACCCCTATGTGACATCGAGCAGCACGACGTCCGGGGGAGCGGCGACGGGCGTCGGGATTGCGCCGAAGGAGCTGGACTCGGTGATCGGTGTGGTGAAAGCCTACACGACTCGGGTTGGGAACGGCCCGCTTCCTACGGAGCTCGAGGAGCCGCTGGCGACCGAAGTGCGCAATCTCGGGAACGAGTTTGGCGCGACGACCGGCCGGCCACGGAGATGCGGCTGGTTCGACGCCGTGGTGGTGCGCTACGCGGCACGAGTGAACGGTCTCACCGATCTCGCGGTGACGAAGCTCGATGTCCTCGACACTCTCGAGCGGATCGGCTTGTGTACAGGCTACGAGTCAGACGGGGAGCTATATGACGAATTCCCGGGGGACCTGAGCGTTCTCGATCGCGCGACGCCGCGCTACGAATGGTTCGAAGGCTGGAGAAGCTCTACCGCCGACGCACGCAATCTGTCCGAGCTTCCAGCGGCAGCGCGACGCTATCTCGATCGAATCGAATCACTCGTCGAAACGCCTATCACCTATGTCAGCGTCGGCACGCGGAGGGATCAGATCATAGGGGTGGAAGGTGCGGTCCCCGCGTCGCCGGCCGGCGTCAGTTGACCCATTGAGCGTCGAGGACAAAGACGCCGACCTCGTGATCGTCGGGGCGGGGCCGTGCGGACTCGCGGCGGCAATCTCGGCGCAGCGCGCGGGGCTCAAAGCAGTCGTGATCGAGTCGGAAGTCGTAGTTAGCACGATTGCCGCTTATCCTCCGTACGTGCGCTTTTTCTCGACGGCCGAGAAGCTTGCGATTGGCGGACTCCCGTTCGTCGTGGCGACGGAGAAACCGGGTCGGCGTGATGCCCTGGCGTACTATCGCGCGGCCGTCATGCACTTTGCGATACCGCTCAGGCAGCGTGAGCGGGTGCTCGCGATAACGGGCGACGCGGGGGATTTCGTCGTGCGCTCTCGCGGACAGGCGGGCGACGTTCATGAGACGCGCGCGCGCGCGGCGGTAGTCGCGACAGGCTACTTCGGTTCGCCAAATAGAATCGGCGTTCCGGGCGAAAATCTTCCGCACGTCACCCATGTCTATCACGAGGGCCACGAGGCTTTTCTTCAGGACGCCGTAGTCGTAGGCGGAGGGAACTCGGCGGCCGAGGCCGCGCTGGATTTGTGGCGATCCGGAGCTCGCGTCACTCTCGTGCACTTCGGGCCAACGTTCGACAAGAAGATCAAGCCATGGGTGCTTCCGGATTTTACAAATCGCGCGAAGGAAGGTGCAATCGCGGTGCGCTGGAACTCGCGCGTGCGCGGGATAGAGCCGACGCACGTGGTTATTGCGACCGATGGAAAAGAAGAGCGACTGAAGGCAGACCGGGTTTACCTCATGACTGGTTTTGCGCCAAGTCTCGATTTGCTGCGCGAGAGTGGAGTCTCGATCGATGCAC